>NZ_JAYGQU010000015.1:0-42208 GCF_035012985.1 Polynucleobacter sp. MG-28-Ekke-A2
GATCCTTGGCTAGTTCGTTGGCTAAGGCTTGTAATTTACTACGATCCATTGTGTGATGTTCCATGTGGCTATCCTTCTGTGAAGGTTAATTGGCCGAGGGAACTTACACAAATTTATTTACAGGGTCCCTTGTTTAACTTCTTTTCAACCATCAAAATGGATTTAGATTCTCTTTTTACTTCGCCAAGCACTTGGTTGATAAATGTTTGCCAACCTTCACCTTTAGATTTATAAAAATCTAAAACATCCTTATCAATCCTTAGAGTAACTTGTTCTTTAATTCCGCTACCCACAGGTCTTCCCCTGCCGCGAACGACTCTGTGTTTAATCGCATTCCACTCTTCTTCCGTGATAGGCGGGTTATCGGGGTCAGATAAGGCGGCCTTAGTAATTGCGGCATCCTCTTCGGCACTCAGTCTAATTAGCTTCTTCTTCATAGATTTTCATCTCACGGTTATTTGCTTTTCTTAAACTAATAATTCTCATCGCTATTTTTGACTCTACATAAATCACGCAATACAGGCGTTCATTCATTAACACCAAAGCAATCCGTCTTTCTTCACCGTAATTCTTTCTTTCATCGATCCAGCTAAAGGCTGTATCCCAATCAAGTATCTTTGCATTTGAGAGCGGAAGGCCATGTTTTGCGAGGTTGAATCATTTTTTGCCGAATCATAAGTGAATTTCATCGGAAATATTGTAGTTACGTTAAATCATAACATCAATGAATTAATATAACTACAAAAATTATGGGAATTTCAATCTAAAGAAGAGGGTAGCAAGGAGTGTGAAGGGGGTGCTCATGCCCTTGAATTTCCCGTAAAAGCCCTCATATGGATGATGAATAGCAGAAATGCCTAAACTGGCGATAATAAAATTCGCAGCAAAACATTTCACGAGGAGTCATGATGAAAATGGGTAATTTACTCAAGTTGTTTGTTGGTGTATTCGCAAGCGCGCTATTACTAACGAGTCATCTTGCTTTTGCAGAAGCTACTTTGCCCGAGGTCTATCAAGCAATTGAATCTGGGCAATTGGCAAAAGCGGATGCCATGATGCAAGAGGTCTTGAAAAATCATCCTAATAGCGGCAAGGCACATTACATGGCTTCTGAGCTTTACCTCAAAGAAGGTAAGTTAGATGCTGCAAGAAGCGCTTTTGTACAAGCAGAAAATCTGGCGCCAGGTTTACCATTTGCTCAACCTGATTCTGTACAAAGGCTCCAAGCGCAATTACGTGCAGGTACAGCACCAGGCAACGTTAATACTAATGCGGGTGCAAATTCCATCTTTACTAGCCCAGTTTTTTGGATCTTGATTGCTATCTTGGTTGCGGGCGTAATCTTCTTTATGAGGAAGCGCCAGCAGCCAGTGGAGGTTTATAACGCGCCGACTGCAAATGGACCATATCCAGGGGCACCAGGAGCGCCTGGCACCTATCCGCCTGGTTACCCAGGCGCACCAGCATCTGGCATGGGCGGTGGTTTAATGGGCAGCTTAGCGACTGGTGCAGCACTCGGTGCTGGTATGGTTGCTGGTGAAGCTTTGGCAAGTCATTTAATGGGCGGTAATCAACGCCCAAATCCAAACCTCAATAACGACTTTAACCAAGTAGGCGGTCAAGCACCAGATGCTGCCAACTTTGGCGTCAATGATGCAAGCTCTTGGGATGATGGTGGTTCGAGCTCTTGGGATGATGGCGGTGGTGATTTTATGAGCGACGTGTAAGAATAACTAAGAGGGTGGAGAGAGCACTATGGCAATTTCAATGTATCAAGCATCAATTCCGCAACTCACAAAGATGCTCACCAATCTTTCCAATATCCTCAAAAAGGGTGAGGAGTTTGCAAGTGCCAAGAGTCTTGATAGCAAAGCATTGGTGGAGGGTCGTCTTGCCCCAGATATGTTTCCGCTATCCAAGCAAGTTCAAATTGCTTGTGATCAAGTGAAAAATGGCATGGCGCGCCTAGCCGGTGTTGAGCCACTTAAATTTGAAGATAACGAAACTACTTTTACCCAGCTACAAGACCGTATTGCTAAAACTATTGCTTTTGCCAATAGCCTCAAGCCAGAGCAAATTAATGGCACTGAAGCAAAAGAAATTAAGTTCTCAATTAAAGAGTGGAACTTTGAGTTTGTTGGCGAGCAATATCTGCTGACCTGGATCATCCCTAATTTTTATTTCCATATCACTACGGCTTATGACATCCTGCGCCATAACGGGGTAGAGGTTGGTAAGTCCGATTACCTAGGTGGCTAAATAGTCCTTACAATATAATCATGGAATATTTTTCACAAATCGTTGAGACAGTAAACCCTTGGCTCTTCCGAGCCAGTGTTTACCTATCCAATGCTTTTCTAGACGATCCGGCAATTCTCGCTTTTGCTTTTTGCTAGAGCGGAAAGCAAGCATCCAATAAAAAACCACCGAACATGCGGTGGTTTTTTATTTAAGAAAGTTAAAGCCTTACTTAATCATCCCTGCATTCTTGGCATCATCCATGGCTTGAGCCGTTTTCTCTTTCATGAATGCCGGCATCTTTGCCAATGGAATATCCACAATCACAAAGCCAGCATCTTCCAATTTCTTCTTAGTCTCGGGATCGGCATTGAGCTGTGCGAAGTAGTCAGACATCTTTTGTTGCAATATCAGTGGGGTTGCTTTGGGCACGGCAACGCCACGGTAAGCGCCATCTACCCAGTTCAATCCCAGCTCTTTAAAAGTTGGCACGTCTGGTAGAGCGGGATTACGTTTCTCAGTAGCGATTGCCAGTGTGCGCACTTTCCCTTTTTGCTGGATCGCCAAAGGTAGGTAACCCATCGCGCCATCAACGTGCATTCCAATCAAGGCGGTAATCAAATCACCCGTGCCTTTAAAGGGAACGTAAGTAATTTTGACGCCAGCCAGTTTATTGAGGCGCTCGACTGCCATGTGGTTAGCTGAGAACTGTGCGGATCCAGCAAGCGTCATCTTGCCAGGATCTTTTTTGGCGGCCGCAATAAATTCTTGATAGGTCTTGTAAGGACTATCTGCAGACACCATCAAAGCATCAGGGGTGAAGTGGTAGTAGTAGATCGCATTAATATCTTCCGTCTTGTACTGAATCCCCTCCTGTAGCGGCTGCAAGATAGTGTGGGGGATATTCACACCCACTACCGTTGTACCGTCAGCGGGATAGGTATTCATGGTGCTCCATACCAATGCACCACCAGCACCAGCACGGTTCATCACTACCATCGGCTGTTTGAATTTCTTAGCTGAGATGTCGGCTTGATAGCGCGCTACCAGGTCAGACTCACCAGCAGGTGGGAAGGGGATGATGTACTGAATGGTTCTATCGGGGAAAGGTTGAGCATGCGCGCCGGATAGCAAGCCAAGTGAGACTAGGCCAATACTCAGCAATCTACTTAGTAATTTAAACGGCTTCATTTAGAAATCTCCTCAATGACTGCATTAGTAACATCACTCATCATGGCTGTGCCGCCTAAATCACGAGTATGTAACTTTGGATTGACTGTCACTTTTTCAATGGCTGCCATTAACTTTGCACCGAGCGCTTTTTCACCTAGGAAGTCGAGCATCATCACTGCTGACCAGAAGGTGCCAATTGGATTAGCAAGACCTTTACCCATAATGTCAAAAGCAGAGCCATGAATCGGTTCAAACATGGATGGATAGCGACGCTCTGGATCGAGGTTTCCAGTAGGCGCAATGCCTAGGCTACCAGCTAATGCAGCTGCCAAATCACTGAGTACGTCTGCATGTAAGTTGGTAGCAACGATGGTGTCTAAAGATTCTGGGCGATTGACCATGCGCGCAGTAGCGGCATCAACTAACTCCTTGTCCCAAGTGACATCCGGAAAATCTTTGGCAACGATATTGGCGATCTCGTCCCACATCACCATGCCATGGCGCTGCGCATTAGATTTAGTGATGACAGTGAGGTGCTTGCGAGGACGTGACTGCGCCAACTTAAAGGCGAAGCGCTGTACGCGCTCCACTCCAACGCGAGTCATGATGCTCATATCTGAAGCTACTTCGATGGGGTGACCCTGGTGTGCTCGGCCACCTACACCAGAGTATTCGCCTTCAGAGTTCTCGCGCACGATCACCCAATCAAGCTGATCTGGTTTGCAATTACGTAGTGGCGTTTCAATGCCAGGAAGAATGCGCGTAGGGCGTACGTTTGCATATTGATCAAAGCCCTGGCAAATTTTGAGACGCAAGCCCCACAAAGTAATGTGATCTGGAATCTTAGGGTCGCCAGCTGAGCCGAACAAAATCGCATCTTTAGAGCGCAAAGGTTCGAGACCATCCTCGGGCATCATGATGCCGTGCTTGCGGTAGTAATCGCCACCCCAATCAAAGTGCTCGAATTGGAAAGCGACTTCAGGATGTTTTTTACTTAAGGCATTCAATACCTTCTCGCATTCTGGGATGACTTCTTTGCCAATGCCGTCACCTGGGATGGATGCGATCTTATACGTCTTCATATGTCTCCTACTGTTCTTTTTATATGAGCTATTTCAGGGATAACTTCCTGAATAACTTCTAGGATCATTATGCAATTCCTAGGTCCCAATACAACTATGGGGTACTCGGGGTTTATGGCTAGGGAGGTCGAGAAAAAAGAGGGGGTGGGAGGGGGTTCATAGCCCCAAAACAACAAAAATAAGGCCATTTTTGCGGTTTTTACATATACTGTATAAACATACAGTATATTAATGACTATGACGCAAGTAATGAACCCCGCAAAAGTAACCCTAAGCCAGGCACCACAAGCCTTGGCAGGCCATTTTGCCGCCTATGAGCTCAAGCTCCTAAGTCATCGGATGTCAGCTGGATTCCCTAGTCCAGCGGCAGATTACGCCGAAGACGGCCTCGATCTGAACCATTACCTTGTCCAGAACAAGCCAGCTACCTTCATGTTCACCGTGAAGGGGGATTCCATGCTGGGCGCGGGGATTTGTGATGGCGACAAGGTCGTCGTTGATAAAGCCCTTAAGCCAAAACATAAAGACATCGTGGTTGCCGTAGTGGATAGCGAGTACACCATCAAGCGCCTTTATCAGTTGCGCGGCCGTATTGAGCTCCAGCCAGAAAACCCAAACTATCAACCCATTACCTTTAATGAAGGCAGTGAGCTGCAAATCTGGGGTGTAGTGGTTGGGGTAGTGCGTAAGTACAGCAATGCCAGTGGCAGAAATGGGAAGTGAGATGAACTCCAATTCACAAACCATATCAACTCCACTTTTTGCACTTGTGGATGTAAACAACTTCTACGTTTCTTGTGAGCGTGTATTTCAGCCGAAGTTGGAAGAAGTGCCGATGGTGGTGCTCTCCAATAACGATGGCTGCGCTGTAGCACGTAGTGCTGAAGTCAAAGCGCTTGGCGTGAAGATGGGAACACCTTGGTTTCAAATGAAGGACTTGGCCAAGCAGCATGGCATTCAGGCTTACTCGTCTAATTACACCTTGTATGGCGACATGAGTAGTCGTGTAGTTCAAGTGCTGAGAGCGTTCACGCCAAACCTAGAGGTTTACAGCATCGACGAGAGCTTTTTACAAATCGAGACAGTCTTAAAACAATATCAAGATACGATTGAATTAGGTCAAAAGATTAAACAGGAAGTGAAAGATACCACCGGCTTACCAGTCTGTGTGGGCATTGGTGCCAGCAAGACCTTGGCTAAGTTGGCCAATCACTTGGCCAAGAAACATAAGCAGTTCGTTGGCGTATGTGATGTCAACGCTATGGCCAAAGAAGAGCTCTATCAGTGGATGAGCGAGACTGAAGTGGGTGAGGTTTGGGGGGTTGGTAAACAAATTGCCAAGAAACTCAAAGCCCAAAACATTCAGAGTGTATTTGATCTTTTGCAAGCCTCACCACAAGCTATGCGTCAACAGTTTGGCGTGGTGATGGAGCGTCTCTGTTATGAACTGCGTGGCACATCTTGCTTGCAACTAGAAGAGGTAGCGCCAGCCAAACAACAAATTATCGCCTCGCGCAGTTTTGGTAAGTTGGTGACTAGCCAGGTAGAGCTTGCAGAATCGGTTGCTACTCACGTAGCGCGTGCAGCTGAAAAGCTCAGAACGCAAAACAGTACTACGGGCGCGCTCACCGTATTTATTCAGACCAATCCGTTTAAGCAAAACGAGCCACAGTATCACCAAAGCGTCACGATTCCATTGGCGGATCCAACGGATAACACGTTGACCTTAACCAATGCAGCATTGGCAGGCCTCAAGCAAATCTATCAAGCGAACTTCCGCTACAAGAAGGCGGGCGTCATTCTCAATCTGATTAGCGACAAGCCAACAGCTCAGCAATCCTTGTTTGAGGATATCGAGACTAAAGGTAAGTCTGCTCATTTGATGAAAGCGGTAGATGAGATCAACACGCGCTTTGGCAATGCATTCATCAGATCTGCAGCCGCAGGAACCAATGGCACTAAAGAAGAGTGGCAGATGAGATCAAACAATCGGTCGCCGAACTACACCACGAGGTGGGATGAGTTGCCCATCGCACGATAAAAAACATGAAATATTTAAATAAAAAACCACAATTTTTTACAAGCTCATTTTGTGAGCTTTAAGTCAATTATTCTGAATTCGTAGCAGTAGATAAGCGGTAAAAAATAGATAGCAAAAGCCAAATAGCAAAAGAGGAGAAACAAATGAACACAATTAGCAACTTGATGAACAACTTTAATGGCATCTCATTGGCAGTGATCATGATCCTGTCTTATTGCGCAGTGTTGAAAAACACCAAGCGTCATGATGCTGAAACAAAACAGATCTTTAATCGTAGATATCAGTAAAAAATATCGGCGGTAGTAGTTAATGAAAAAAGCAGCAGGCAGCAAAAGTAGGGGGGAATAAGGAAATCACGGATTCCTTATTCCCTTGCTCTTTTTAGGCGGCCTTTAGTTCAAACTTAATTCTCTTTCCTAGGGCAGTTGCTGCACTGGCTAAGGTAATTAAAGTAAGGCTAGTGTCGGTTTCATTAAGAAGACGATTTAAAGCAGCACGACTAGTGTGCATTTTTTTAGCCATAGAAGTCTTCGTAATTTGCTGTTTCTCCATCTCACTTTCAATTTGCCAGGCAATGACACGTTTTACTGCTACGGCAGTAGAGTGCTCAAGCAGTGATTCATCTTTTAAGAATTCATCAAAATTACTACCAATATGTTTCTTTTTCATAATCCTCTCCTTAACTGCTTTACTCTAGTTCTTGCTAAATCTAAATCAGGCTTTGGTGTCTTTTGTTGTTTCTTGATGAATCCATGAATCAGTATCATGGCACTGCCATCCAGCACAAATAGAACTCTGGCAATGCCATTGGATAGCTTGCTGCGAGCCTCCCAAAGTTCGCCATCAATATGCCTTACTAGGGGCATGCCAAGGGGCCAGCCAAATTGAATAGTTTTTATATCTTCGCCCATTACTTTTTTATCCCTAGGGGTTAGTAGTCGGAGCCATTGCCTAACGGGTTCGTTATTTGATTCTGTCTTAAAAAAGTACACATCTAGGATTGGGGTTTTCATCCGTATAGCGTACCAATAATGGTACATATATTACATCAGAAATTACCGAAAAGCTTGTAGGGGGCTTTAATAAAAAAACAGTAAGGGTTGGATCAACCTAAGCAAGAAAGCTAAGACTACTTAGCTTCTAGAGCTTTGCGTAAAAACTCGGAGACATTATCTTGGCGAAGCATCCATTGCTTATAGTCAGTGGGAACTTGGCTAATGGGCTCGCCCTTATGTTTGCCAAAAGGCATGATCGTTGGAATCCTGGCCTTCTCAGACATTTCCCATAGGGCATCTAAAGAGACTGGGTGTAGCTTATCAATAATTTGCCCAACAATCTTGGAGCAAATCCATACGTCAGCTAATGCGCTATGCGCATTGCGTAATTGGTCCCTAGCTGTATCGCGTTCGAAGAAGTAGAGCAGAGCACTTTGAGTGTGACTATCAAGCTCAGGCCATAGACTGCGTGCAAGAGCAAGGGTGCAGATACGCTTTACTTCAGGCTTGCCAATCGCAACCCAGTCAAAATCAATGTTGTGCCCAATCAGGTATTTGGTGCCAGTAGGTAATCTAAAAGAACTACTCGCCGGGCAATTGACCAGCTCTTCGTCCATGATGTGATGAGTAGCAAGTGCACCCAAGCTAATAGGCTTGCCGGGGTTATAGCGCTGCACCCAAGGATTACCCACTTCAAATGGCTTCAGGGAGGTGACATCTAATGAAGCAGCTTCAATAATGACGGCATCGTTCTTATCAGTTGCTTCTACATCGAAAATAATGGCTTGGGACATAAGGGCTTTGTTGGTATTGAATGGATCTATTGTGCCCTGAGTATCAATCTGCTTACATCTTAATCATCCTAATTGCCTATGCATTGTGATCCTGGGGTTCTACGCTCAATCTTTATATATAGAGGAGGGCTTGCTTTGCGAGTTTCTATTGAGTGTTCCCATAAGCACCTGCAGTTATTCAGAATCTCGCTGGATGCACGAACTGTTCTGGTTTTGCTAATTATCTGGATAATTTGGGGGATTTTTAGGATTCTGAAGATCTTCTGAATAACTGTTTTTGATGGGGGGTAAGGGTGGATGAGCCAAACCCCCGGCACTGGCAGAAATTGGGTTTGGCTGCTTCGTTCCCGACCTGACCAGGTTATCCAACCCACCATGCGGGGAGGCCCATCCAATTCCATTTTAGCTTGTTAGAATGTAAGACATGACAGCATTGGCATTAGCCCGTTCGTGGCGCCCCAAAACCTTCTCTGAATTAGTCGGCCAAGACCATGTGGTTAAGGCCTTAACCCATGCTTTGGATCAGGGTCGCCTGCACCACGCATGGCTCTTTACGGGTACCCGTGGAGTAGGTAAGACCACAATTGCCCGGATTATGGCTAAGGCCCTCAATTGCACGGGGTCTGATGGTTCCGGCAAGATGACTTCAGAGCCTTGCGGAAAATGCCCGGCCTGCATGGAAATCGATGCTGGTCGCTTTGTTGACTATATAGAGATGGATGCTGCAAGTAATCGTGGCGTTGACGATATTGCTGCCCTCCTAGAAAAGGCAGCTTACGCACCCAGCAATGCGCGTTATAAGGTCTACATGATTGACGAGGTGCATATGCTCACCAATCATGCCTTCAATGCCATGCTTAAAACCTTGGAAGAGCCGCCAGAGCACGTCAAATTTATTCTAGCTACTACCGATCCACAAAAGATCCCAGTTACCATTCTGTCTCGTTGCTTGCAGTTCAACCTCAAGCAAATGCCAGTACCGCTCATTGTTGAACATTTAGAAAAAGTGCTCGCTGCTGAGAAGGTGGAGTGCGAAGTCAATGCCTTACGTGTTCTCGCCAAGGCGGCTCAAGGTTCAATGCGTGATGCTTTGTCGCTAACCGATCAGGCCATTGCCTATGCGGCTGGCAGAGTTAGCGAAGAATCCGTACGCGGCATGCTTGGCACATTAGATGATGCTTATCTCATCCGTATTTTAGATTGCTTGATTGCTAAAGATGGTGCAAGCCTTCTTGCAGTCGCAAACGAAATGGGTGAGCGCAGCATGTCTTTCTCATTGGCGTTGCAAGATCTCTCTAGTCTGTTGCAAAAAATTGCAGCAGCCCAAGTCGTTCCAGAATCCGTTTTAGAAGATTGGCCAGAAGCAGGCGAGATTTGTCGCTTGGCAGGCCAGCTCACAAAAGAAGAGGCGCAACTCTTCTATCAAATCACGATTACAAGTCGTCCAGATTTATCGCTGGCACCGGATGAGCAAACTGGCTTTGCCATGACCCTATTACGTATGTTGGCGTTCCGTCCCGGAGGCAATAGCGGCGGAGGAAGTAATTCTTCTCCAGCACCGTCATCTCCATCGGCTCCACCAGTCAATACTGCTCGTCCAATAGCGTCTGCACCAGCACCTGCTGCTAGAGCAGCTGCGCCTGCCGCTCCAGTGTCTACACCGTCAGCACCAGCTGCACAAATTTCCGTGGCCAGTTCTGCCGAGCGTCCTGATTGGCATGCCTTGATGCGTCAGTTACCCGTTAAAGGGATGGTGCAGCAGTTAGCATTTCAGACAGAGTTGCAAGATTGGAATGATTCAGCTTCTGGGGTGCGTGCAACTATCCTCACGCCGATGCCGCAGTTAGCTTCAGAAGCTTCTGTTGGTCGTTTGGCTGATGCGCTTACAACTCACTTTGGCAAGCCCGTCAAGATCGTAATTGAAAAGGGCGAAGTAGAAGGTAAGACAGTGGCCAAGGTGGATGCCCAGATTCATCAAGAGAAAAGAATGAATGCGGAGCAAATGATTGCTGCCGATCCATTTATTCAGCAATTAGAAAAAGAGTTTGGTGCCAAGGTAGTTGGCGGTTCTGTGAAACCTCTTTAATTCAATATCAATATTCATAAATCACAATTAATACCACTAAGGAAATAAAGCGATGATGAAAGGTGGACTTGCTGGCCTCATGAAACAGGCTCAGCAGATGCAAGAGAAGATGAAGACTGCGCAAGCCGAGTTGGCTGCGTTGGAAGTAACTGGTCAAGCTGCCGGTGGCTTGGTAAAAGTAACTGTCTCTGGCAAATACGAACTCAAACGTGTGCAGATTGATCCAGGCGCCATGGATGATCGTGAGATGTTGGAAGACCTCATCGTGACTGCTTACACAGAAGCATTCAAACAGGTGGAAGCGGCAAGTGCCCAGATGATGTCTGGCGCCACTGCTGGCATGCCAATGCCCCCTGGCTTTAAGTTACCGTTCTAATTCAATTTTGTTAAATACGAACCTGAATATTTAATGGCGCGCATAGAAGCACCTCAAGATGCACTCGGTCGATTGATCGAGGCATTACGCGTTCTGCCTGGGGTAGGCCCCAAGTCAGCGCAGCGCATGGCGTTCTATTTATTGCAGCATGACCGTAATGGTGCGGCAGTACTCGCTCAATCATTGGGTGAGGCAGTTGAAACAGTAGGGCACTGCGCGCGTTGTAATACTTTTTCAGAAACTCAGGTTTGCGGTACTTGTTCCGATGGTCGCCGTGATCCTTCTTTGCTTTGCATAGTAGAAACGCCTGCTGACCAAGTGATGGTGGAGCAGACGCTCAGTTTTAAAGGTAACTACTTTGTATTGATGGGTCGTCTCTCACCACTCGATGGCATGGGTCCAAATGAAATCGGCTTTGATCGATTACTCAATCGCATTGAGACCCCTGATACTGGTGTGTCGATTCGGGAAGTGGTGCTGGCTACGAATTTCACGAGTGAAGGTGAGGCTACTGCTCATTACATTGGCGAGGTACTTAAAGCTAAAGGCATCAAAGTTACGCGTATTGCACGAGGCATCCCAGTAGGAGGAGAGCTTGAGTATGTGGATGCTGGCACCTTAGCTCGCGCATTAATGGATCGCCGTTAATTCTTCTGATTGCTCCTTGAGTTGTTTTCAGGGCACACCCAAGACTAATGCGAGCCCAATCTATCAGTGATTCTTCCCTGATCTGTCATCTCTAGGACATAAAGACTAGGTAAATTGCCTCTTTTTGGGGATAATTTGGGCTGCGCCGCCCTTGGGCTTCAATCCCAGGCCGTGAGTGCACTGATTTTTCCTTCAATCTGTTGCCATAACCACTAGGTTCAGCAACCTCATCAGAAATCGTGAATGACCCGCAAGCTTTTGCTCATTCTCTTGTTAAGTTTTGTCACTGCTTCTGTGTACGCACAGCGGGCAGGGTCAGGCGCCGACCAAATTGCGAGTTTTGCAGAAGCAATTCAGGGATTGCCAACAGAAGGTGAGATCCTGGGGTTGCCTGTAAACGTACACGGTCAAACTACCTATATTAATCAGCGCTACAACGCATTCAATTCCCCTTATCAGGGGCAAAACAGTTTGCTACCCGATAAGTCGATGAGTTATACCTGGTCGGGGACGCTATTTTTTGGTGCACGTGTCGCCTCTGATACTGATATTTATTTCAATCCTGAAGTAGTTTCTGGGGTGCCTTTTTCTGGATTGACAGGTTTAGGTGGTCCTACCAATGGCGAGGCAACTCGCGCACAAGGTGC
The DNA here is from genome assembly GCF_035012985.1 of Polynucleobacter sp. MG-28-Ekke-A2. Taxonomy (NCBI): domain Bacteria; kingdom Pseudomonadati; phylum Pseudomonadota; class Betaproteobacteria; order Burkholderiales; family Burkholderiaceae; genus Polynucleobacter; species Polynucleobacter sp. MG-28-Ekke-A2. The sequence goes on from NZ_JAYGQU010000015.1 coordinate 12,081, forward strand.
ACAAGCCCACTTTTATTCTGCTCGCGCATTCTTGCGTCAAACGATTAACCAAGAGGGCGGTAAGGTCGAGTTAGAAAATGATGCCAACCAGATTGGTCAAACAGTCAGCAGCAATCGATTTGTGATTACTGCAGGACAGTTTTCTACATTAGATATTTTTGATGACAGTAGGTACGCTAAAGATCCCCGCGTGCAATTTATGAACTGGGGCAATATGACTTCCCTATCTTATGACTACGCAGCCGATGCGCGCGGCTATAGCTGGGGCTTGGCGGGTGAGTGGTATCGTGATAATTGGGTCTTTAGAGCCTCACGCATGCTAGCTCCAAAAGACCCAAACGGGCGCGATCTGAACTGGCAAATTTTTAATTCTTACGGTGATCAGATTGAGGTAGAGCGTCAGCATAGTATTGGCAGCTTACCGGGTAAGGTCAGTGTCCTAGGTTACCGTAATCGCATGGTTATGGCACGATTTACTGACGCTACTAATTATTTGTTGGTGAATAATGCTCAGGGCACTCAAGCTATTGTCAATGTTCGCAATAGCGCTCAAGTCAAAACCGGTATTGGTTTAAATGCTGAACAAGCCTTGACCAAGGACATGGGTATATACATGCGGGCATTCACATCCGATGGCCATACAGAAACTATGGCTTTTGCAGAGGCCGACAGCTCTTTATCTGTTGGTATGGGGATTAATGGTGAGCGCTGGGGTAGGGCCAAAGATACGATAGGCCTATCTGCGATGCTCAATGGCATTTCATCTAATCGAAGAGCCTATTTACAAGCAGGAGGAATTTCCAATTTCATTGGTGACACCCCTTATCCTTACGCAGGTCCAAGTCAGTCTATTAGTTATAAGCCTGAACAAATTAGTGAGGTGTACTACAACGCTTTGGTGATTCAAAATGTCCTCTTGGGTCTCAACTATCAGCACATCATGAACCCAGCCTACAATGCTGCTCGCGGTCCTGTAAATGTTGTGTCTTTTAGGATTCATGCCGAGTTCTAAGAATTTTTAGACTCGATCCATAATTATTATCTTTAGAATCAATAACATAGAGAATTTTAATAATTCGACTTTTATCCTTTATCCCCTATAATCCTTAAAACCTCCAGAATCGCGTTTAAATTTGGTCGAAATCTGCATCTGGAGCTATAAAAACAGCATTTTTATTGATTTAGAGGCTGCCGCATTTGTTAATCCTTACACGCAAAATTAGCGCATTCAATGCTGCTCACTGCATCACTTCCTTGGTAGTTGCGACTTTTGCTTGCTCTGTGTTTGCGCAGTCCGCTACCAATGACATCACGCCGGCAAGTGTCAGCGTGCAAACAGGTGATACATCTTTAACTGCGCCTCCCTCAATTAGTGCTCAGCTGAGTGCTAAGGATAAGTCCTCAAAGGCTACGGAACTATTTGCACCAGTTACCAAACAAAATACCCCAAAGATTTATGTCAACAACGCATCAACTGGCTCATCAGAAATGGATTTACGCCAACTTTGGAGTGAGCTCAAACTCAATAATCCCCAGCTTGGCGCATTGCGTGAATCGTATTTATCGGCGAAAGCAACTGTGCCTCAAATTGCAGCACCAGCTAATCCACAGGTTGGTCTAGTGTGGTCCGGTATGCCGGCTAACTCCCCATTTGCATTAGGTGGTGCTAATGCACCATCTCAGCAATACCCCGGTGGAATTAGTAGTAATAACTCAATTTCGATTGCTCAGCCATTTCAGTTTCCAGGTAAAAAGAGTTTAGCTGCTGATATTGCCGATACCAATGCAGAGGCATTGCTGGCTCAATCTGAGGCAGCCTATTTGCAGTTAGGTGCACAGTTATCTACGCTGTATTACAGCGCGCTTGCTGCACAAAAGCAGTTGCAAGTGCTAAAAGAGTCGGTGATTCGTTTGGAGATGATTAAGAATGTTGCGAAGGCTCGCTATGCGAATAATGCTGCTGCTTATGTTGAGTATTTAAATGCTCAAGTTGCTCAAAGTTCTGCAGAAGCAGATCAATTTAATTTAGAGCGCCAGCTACAAGTAGCGTTAAACAACATTAATACTTTAGTGGGGCGCCACTCACGTGAAAAGCTTGTTCTCAAAGGCGATGTCCGCCGTTCGATGAATGCAATGCCAACCTTGATAGAGTTAGAGGATTACGCCGAATCTAGTCACCCAAGTCTAAAAGGATCTGCCCTCCAATTGGAGGCCGCTCGCAAAGGGGTGACCTTGGCGAAGAAGGCCTACTTGCCAGATTTCCAGGTGATTGGTTCTTCCTATACCCCACGCGGACCATTTTCAGCCAATAATGGTGCCTTGTTTTACCAGTTAGAGTTAGACCTCATTATTCCTTTGTACTTTTTTACCAAGGAGAAATACGGGGTGGAACAAGCGATCCGCAATCAAGCTTCTGCTGAGGCAAGCGATATTTCTAATCGTCAACAGATCGTGCTGGCTGTGAACTCAGCTTACGCTTCTTATGAGCAAGCCAGAACTGCGGCAAACTTTCTCAGGGATAGGCAAGTACCTCAGGCTGATGCAGCATACAAGGTCGGATTAACTCAGTATTCCAATAATGGCCAAGGGTTCAATGATTTGTTAACAGCACAAACGCAATTACGCGGCTTGGAAATTCAGCTGGCTCTCGCGGAGAGTAATTTATTGCAAGCGCAAGCTGTTTTATTGGCTACGGCCGGTAAAGAACCTTTTTAAGGAGTTGTTTTGAAGCATAAACTGATTGCCATTTACCAGCGAGCCCTTGCAGAAGCGCATAAGCTAAAGCATCAATTTGTAGCGCGCATTGATGCGAATACAAATAATATCCATCGCTCCTATTGGGCGCTACCACCAGAGACGCGCGCTCGACTGCGTTTAGTGATCATTTGTATTTCAATTTTGATGCTGGGCATTGTGATAGGGCTATTTGTCAATGTGAACCGTCCAGTCAAGCTTGAAAAAAATGATAAGTCATTAAAGGTAGAGTCGTCTGGTGTGATGGAGTTAAAGCTCCCAGGCCTTAATTTAAATCCAAATGTTTATGTATTTACCGAGGCCATTAAATCGGATGTTCCAGTTGAGTTAGCGATGCCTGGTCGTTTGACGTTTAATGCTGAAAAATCGAAAGTGCTCTCGGCTCGAGCTGCTGGACGGGTTGAGCGGATTGACGCCTTTGATGGTGCGCAAGTAAAAGTGGGCTCTCCTGTTTTGGAGATGTATAGCCCAGATTTCATTTCTGCTCAGCAAGAATATCTACTGTCCTCTAAGACTACGAAGATTCTAGAGGGTAATAAAGCGATGGGTGATTTATTGTCGGATTCTCGTATTACACAAGAGGCTGCTGCCAACCGCATTCGTAATTTAGGTGCCGGTGATGGCGACATTCATTTCCTAGAAAAGACTGGTAAAACGCAAACCAACTTAGTGGTGCGATCACCAATTGATGGCGTGGTAGTGAAGCGTGCAGTAGAGCCTGGTGCTTTTGCCAACATTGGCGATGTTTTGGCCACCTTGGCGGATCCGAAGGCCTTATGGTTCTTGGGTAACGTATACGAGCAAGATATTGCCAAGATTCAAAAAGGTCAAACCATTATTTTGCGTACTGAAGCCTATCCGGACAAAGTATTCACTGCTAAAACTAATTTTATTGCGCCTACTATTGATCCGGATACCAGGGCTTTAGTGATTCGTTGTGATGTTGATAATTCCGATGGTTTATTGCGTCCGGATATGTTTGCTTCAGGCAAGCTACAGGTTGGCTCATCGCAGGCTGTCGTTTTGCCACAGACTGCTATTGTGCGGGTTCGCGAGATGCGTTATGTCATTATCAGAACGGCTCCGGATACTTTTAGACGTTTTGTGGTCAAAGGTTTCGATCTTGATGGCAAACAATTTGCGGTGACCGAAGGTGTTGAGCCTGGTATGCAAGTATTAACGGATGGCGCGGTCTTGTTAAATGATCGTTTTGCGAAGCAGGAGGAGTAATTGAGTTTCGCAACGAACTTTCTAAGGAGCGTTTTAGATAAACGTGTTCTCATCCTCTTCGCTTCTTTTGTTTTATTGTGCATGGGCGGATATAGTCTCAAGCAATTGCCTATTCAGCCTTACCCTGGTGTAGCGCCGCTCACCATCCAAGCGATCTCCCAATGGCCTGGAAGAAGTACAACCGAAGTAGAGCAGCAGGTGACTATTCCAGTAGAAAATGCACTCGCTGGCATTCCCGGAGTTAAGGCATTCCGCTCGGTATCTCTCTTTGGTCTTTCTGTTGTCACGCTCAAATTTAATGACAACGCAGATCCTTTTAAAGTACGCCAAATCTTTATTTCCAACTTGGGAAATGTGACTTTCCCCCCGGGCGTGAGTTCAAGTGTGAGTCCTGATTCGGATGCTACTGGCGAGATCTTGCGTTACCAAGTTAAGTCTGACTATGCGTCTCCAACCCGACTAAAGACTTTGCAGAACTATGAGATCTATAAAGAGCTCAAACAAACACCGGGAATCGCAGACGTTTCTTCCTTTGGGGGGAAGGTACGGCAGTACAACGTGATTGTTCGCCCAGAGAGCCTGCAATCTAAAAATATTACTGTGGCGCAGCTAATTGATGCCTTAACAAAGGCTAATGACAATACTGGCGGCGGTGTTTTGCCAAGTGGTGAACAGCAGTTTGTTGTACGCGGTGTCGGCTTGCTAAAGAATTTAGATGATATTAGGCGCGTAGTGATTGCTGTTAATAATGGCGTGCCCGTTCGTATTGGTGATGTAGCAACGGTAGAAATTGGCAATGCACCACGTTTGGGCTTGTTCCAGTTTGACGAAAATCCTGACTCAGTAGAAGGAATCGTCTATTTGCGTCGCGGCGAGAATGCCTCCGAAGTCTTGGCACGAGTGCGTGAAAAAATTGCCACAATCAATGCCCATGTATTGCCTCCTGGCATTGAAGTCAAGCCATTCTATGATCGTCAGGTGCTATTAGATATTACTGTCGGCACAGTAAAGCATACGATGTTCTTTGGCATCTCTATGGTCTTGATATTGCTGTATATCTTCTTAGGAAATTTTAGGGCCGCCGCAGTAGTTGCAGTTGTCATTCCGCTGGCACTGTGTTTCTCTTTCATCATGATGTACGTGTTTAACGTACCAGCTAATCTAATTTCTTTAGGGGCCATTGACTTTGGCGTGATTGTAGATGCCGCAGTGATCATCACTGAAAACGTTATGCGCCATCTAGAGGATGGCGGAAAACGCTTAAACCAAAGCATTATTTTGGCCACTGCCGAAGTACAAAGGGCCATGGTGTATTCCACCAGCATCATTATTGTTGCTTATTCCCCCTTATTTTTAATGGGTGGAGTTGAGGGAATTATTTTTAAGCCCATGGCCTTCACCATGGGCTTTGCGTTAATTGCCTCGATTATTTTGAGTCTGACATTCTTGCCGGCGGCGATTTCATATTCGTTTGGTGAAAACTTCCACCATGAGCCACCAAAATTTATCACTTGGATGCTCAGTCGCTATAAGCCATTGCTTAGACGTCTCATGGATCATCCTCGGCATGTAATTACAATATCTATTTTGGTGTTGGGGATTACTTTAATAAGCGCTACCCGTTTGGGTACGGCATTCTTGCCCACTCTTGAGGAAAACAATATTTGGTTGCGGGTTGTCTTGCCCAATACAGTAGATTTGGACTATTCCATTAGCATAGCCAATCAGCTGCGAGAAACCTTTACAAGGCAGCCTGAGATAGACCATGTTGCCGCCCAAATTGGGCGCCCTGATGATGGTACTGACTCTACCGGGGTATTTAATCAAGAGTATGGTTTGTATCTGAAATCCCCAGAAGCGATGCCTAAGGGCACCACAAAAGCCGACCTCTTGAAACGTTTACAGGGTGAGCTCAATCGTATTCCTGGAGTTTCCTTTAGCTTCTCTCAATATATTCAAGACAACGTGAATGAGGCTTTGTCGGGTGTCAAGGGTGAGAACTCGGTAAAGATTTTTGGTACCGATCTGAATATTCTGAATACTAAAGCTCATGAAGTTATTGATCAGCTTAAAAAAGTACGCGGTATTGAGGACGAAAGTATTTTGAGGGAGCTTGGTCAGCCAACCTTGAATATTCAAATCGATCGTGAGCGAGCGGCGCGATATGGTGTAAATGTCGGAGATGTTCAGACTGTAGTGGCGAATGCCATTGGTGGGGCACCAGTTAGTAATTTCTTGGAAGATGAAAAAACTTTTGGTATTGCGGTGCGTTTAAATGAGTCAAGCCGAAACGATTTACCCGATATTGCTAATTTACTGATTGATACCCCTTCAGGTGCCAGGGTACCTTTGGGTATGGTCGCCAATGTTGAATTAACTGATGGCCCATTCTTTATTTACCGCGAAGCTGGGAAACGCTATATTGCTGTGATTTTTAGTGTGCGTGATCGTGATCTTGGGAGTGCCGTAGAGGATGCTAAATATTTAGTGGAGAAGAATGTGGCATTACCCGCCAATTACTCTATTGCATGGGATGGCCAATTCAATCAAATGAAGGCTGCGCAGCAAAAGCTGATGGTCATTATTCCATTAACACTGGTGGCAATTTTCTTGCTGCTAGTGACTGCTCTAGGCAACTTCCGTGATGCCATCATTGTTCTGATTAACGTACCTTTTGCGGCTATCGGCGGCATTATCGCATTGCATCTTGGCGGTGAGACTTTAAGCATTTCTGCCTTGTTTGGATTCTTATCGTTATTTGGTATTGCGATTCAGGATGGCGTGATTTTGATTTCTTATATCAATAAAACTGTTGCGCAAGAGCATGGCGCTATGAAAGATGCGATGGTTGATGGGGCTGCCTTGAGAGTGCGCCCTGTTCTGATGACCGCGATGCTAGCTGGCCTTGGTCTCTTGCCGGCAGCGCTGTCACATGCAATTGGTTCGGAAGCGCAGCGTCCATTGGCCCTTGTGATTGTAGGCGGAATGATCACCACAACTATTTTGACTTTACTAGTATTGCCAGTGATCTACGCAGCAATGAGAGCGCGTGGCAAACACAAACCAGGACTCGTTTAATCATGTCTAAGCAACCCCACATCCTGGTCTCTAATGACGATGGCTATTTAGCTCCTGGCTTGCTAGCTTTAGTAGAGGCGGTACGTCCCTTGGGTCGTATTACCGTGATTGCTCCTGAGCAGAACCATAGCGGTGCCTCGAATTCACTCACATTATCTAGACCATTGTCGATTCATCGCGTTGCTGGTGGCGAGCGGGATGGCTTTTTCTTTGTCAATGGCACACCAACCGATTGTGTGCACGTTGCCATGACAGGATTTTTGGATGAGAAACCTGACCTAGTGATCTCTGGCATCAATCAAGGTGAAAACATGGGTGAAGATACGCTTTACTCAGGCACTGTTGCTGCCGCAGTTGAAGGTGTGATGTTTGGTGTGCCAGGCATTGCTTTCTCGCAAATTGATCGCGGCTGGAATCGCATTGAAGATGCCGCTAAAGCGGCGCATGATGTAGTGGCCCAAATGCTGGTTTCTGCCTTGGCTCGTACTGAGGGTACAGCAACACTACTGAACGTCAACATCCCCAATCGCCCTTATGCTGATTTGTATCGCTGGCGTGTAACGCGCCTCGGTAATCGTCATCACTCTCAACCAGTAGTGGTGCAGGATAGTCCGCGTGGTGAGAAGATCTACTGGATCGGCGCTGCGGGCGATGTCAAAGAGGGTTCAGAGGGTACGGACTTTCATGCGATTGCTGAAGGATGTGTTTCGATCACGCCTATGCAATTGGATTTAACGCACCATGCTCGTTTAGCAGCGATGCGCGCGAATGGTTGGGATCGCGGTTGAAGGCTCCAACCGAACGCTTTGCTGCTTATCGGCAAGCCCTAGCAGCAAAAGTACATGCTGGCGGAGTAAAGCACGGTAAAACATTAGAGGCGATTGCTACTGTTCCTCGGCACGCTTTTATGGATGCTGGATTACATGCACAAGCCTACGAAGATACTGCGCTACCAATTGGGCACGAGCAGACTATCTCTAAGCCATCAGTAGTGGCACGCATGATTGAGTTGCTTCACAAGCCTAAACATAAACTTGGCAAAGTGCTGGAGATTGGCACTGGTTGCGGTTACCAAGCGGCGGTACTGAGTTTATTGGCAGACGAGGTTTACTCCATAGAGCGTATTCGTCCGCTGCATGATATGGCAAGAGCTAAGTTGCGCCCATTTCGCATTAACAATCTTCGCTTGATATACGGCGACGGTATTTTAGGTTTGCCTCAGGCCGCTCCATTTGACGGCATTATTTTGGCTGCTGCTGGCTTGGGTATTCCGGATGCCTTACTTGACCAATTAGCGGTTGGAGGGCGCTTAGTTGCCCCAGTCGCCAAAAATGACAAAGAGCAGCAACTGGTGATGGTTGAAAGAATGAGTTCCCAGCGCTATCAAAGAACTGTACTGGACGGGGTCTTTTTTGTACCCTTACAATCAGGGGTAGTATGAGATTTATGATGAATTCACCAATTCAGAACCCAATTTAATGTCATCCACTTTATTGAAGCTTTTCCTCGCCGCGCTCATGTCCTCATCTTTGATGTTGATGGTTGGATGTTCTACACCTCGCACTAAGCCTGCTAGCGTGACTGATCGTAGCGGTGGCTCAACTGAGCCTGCGCCCCCTGGTTACTATCGCGTTAAAAAAGGTGACACCTTGGCGCGCATTGCTTTGGACCATGGTCAGGCACCGCGTGATGTGGTGCAGTGGAACAAGACAGCCAATCCTAGCTTTAATCCCAACGTGATTGAGGTCGGTGACTTGATCATGGTTAAAGCACCAGCAGGAACTAAGCCCGCAAAAGTGGCTGAGAAAAAACCTGCAGCGGATAAAGCAGATTCAGCAGCCTCCACTCCTGAGCCAGCGAAAAACGATGTAGTTGCTGAGCCGGGCATACGTTTATCTTGGCCTGCAAAAGGTAAGGTCACCGGTGAGTTCAGTGAGACAAATAAGGGGATCGATATTGCTGGTAAGGTCGGCGAGCCAGTTCTTGCCGCCTCTGATGGCAAAGTGGTTTACGCAGGGAATAGTTTGCGTGGCTATGGCAATCTCGTGATTATTAAGCACGACAACACCTATCTCACTGCTTATGCCCACAACAGTAAGCTCTTGGTAAAAGAGGGTGATACTGTTCGTAAGGGTCAGAAGATCGCTGAGATGGGCGATACAGACACTACTGCAGCTAAGCTGCATTTCGAGTTACGCGTTAACGGCAAACCAGTTAATCCAACGCCGTACTTGCAGTAATGTTGTTGGTCTAGGGTAGGCGCCATGGCGACCGTTCTTGTATTCGATATTGAAACCATCCCTGATGTAGCTGGATTGCGTCGCCTAGAAGATTTGCCGGACTCCATGAGTGATGCCGAGGTTGCTAGCAAAGTGATGGCTGAGCGCACAGAAAAGACCGGTAGTGAATTTCTACCCTTGTTTCTGCAAAAGATTGTTGCCATCTCTTGCGTGATTCGCAGAACTACTAAAGAGGGCTTGCCACAAATTAAAGTGGGCACTCTAGGCACTCCGCAGGATGATGAGAAGGTCCTAATACAAGCCTTCTTTGATCTCATCGAAAAATACACCCCTCAACTCGTTTCTTGGAATGGCAGCGGCTTTGATTTACCCGTGTTGCACTATCGCGCATTAGCGAATCATGTGCAAGCTCCCCGCTACTGGGAGATGGGTGAGAGCCAGGATTCTGATAGCCGAGAATTTAAGTGGAATAACTACATCAGTCGTTATCACATGCGCCATCTCGACATGATGGATCTATTGGCTAAATTTAACGGCCGCGCTAATGCACCATTGGATGGCTTGGCCAAGCTCTGCGGTTTCCCGGGCAAGATGGGTATGGACGGCAGCCAAGTATGGCCCGCGTATCAAGATGGCAAGATTAATGACATCCGCCGTTACTGCGAGACCGACGTGGTCAATACCTATCTCATGTACTGCCGCTTTCAATTGCTGCGTGGCGGCTTTTCTCACGCTGAATATCAAGAAGAAATTGAGTTTGTTAAGGCTTATTTAGAGGGGGAATCTAAAGAGCCTAATGGCAGTCAATGGCAAGAATATCTGCAAGGTTTTTCTGCGGATGCGTAGAGGGGATAAGCCAGTCAATATAGAGGTGACTGAGCCAATTAAAGTCGAAGCGCTGGATTTGGATGCTCAGGGGATTGCACGCCTAGCCCCCAATGAGGAGGAGGCCGCCCAAGGTCAAAGCGGTAAGGTGATCTTTATTAAAGGCGCACTACCAACAGAGTTGGTCAGTTACACCATCACCAGTAATAAAGCGCGCTTTAGCAAAGCCAAAGTACGCGATATTCTGAAACCCGCCGTATTTAGGGCGGAACCTAAGTGCAAAGCCTTTGGTGTGTGTGGTGGCTGCACCATGCAGCATCTAGATATACGAGCGCAAGTGGCTATCAAGCAGCGTGTACTTGAGGATGACTTGCAACATATTGCCAAGGTAAGGCCTGAAGAAATTCTGCGCCCGATGGGTGGCCCTACTTGGGAATATCGTCACCGCGCACGTTTAAGTGCTGTCAATCGCTCCATTAAAAAAGGTACCGTACTGATTGGTTTTCATGAGGGTAAGAGCGGCTATGTAGCTGACATGCTGGCTTGTGAAATTTTGCCCAAGCATGTATCGGATTTATTGCCAGAAATGCGTAAGTTGGTAATGGGATTATCGATCGTTGACCGTATGCCGCAGATTGAGATTGCGGTTGGTGAGCCGGAAGATGTCTTCTCGGATGATCCCAAGAAATCAAAACCAGTTACTGCTTTAGTGTTTCGGAATCTCAAGCCCTTAACGGCTGAAGATGAGCAACTTCTCCGACAGTTTGCAGATCAGCACCAGGTTTGGGTTTGGCTCCAGCCTAAAGGCATTGAGACCGTCGCACCGTTTTATCCCGAGACCGGCAAGCTTTGTTATCGGCTGCCTGAGTTTGAGATAGAGATGCCATTTAAACCTGCGGATTTCACACAGGTAAATCATATGATGAATCGTGCCTTAGTCAGTAGGGCTATTCGCTTATTGGAAGTGAGAGAAACAGATCGAGTGTTGGATTTGTTTTGCGGTATTGGCAACTTCACATTACCGTTAGCCAGAAAAGCAAAACAGGTCCTAGGGATCGAGGGTTTGGAGAGTCTGACGACTCGAGCTAAAGCCAATGCAGAGCATAACGGACTCGTTGATAAGGCCAGCTTTATGCAAAGCGATTTATTTCAAGTTACAACAGAAACGATTGTATCGTGGGGCAAAGCAGAGCGTTGGTTAATGGATCCGCCGCGCGAGGGTGCGATGGAGATTTGTAAAGCGCTTGCAGAGTTGCATATTGCGCAAAGTGAATTATTGCCACAACGGATTGTTTACGTATCCTGTAATCCCAAAACTTTGGCGAGGGATGTAGAGATCTTGTGCCATCAGGCAGGCTACACATTAAGTAGTGCGGGCATTATTAATATGTTCCCCCACACCTCCCACGTGGAGTCTATGGCCGTATTTGATCGTCTATAGCCCCTCAAACCCCAGATTTAGTTCTATTTTCCGTAAGTATTGCCCATATTTAGTGCATTTAGCCTGATGCTGGTGCGGCGCCCTCAAAATCATGTCTTATAGAAGAGTAGATTGAGTTTGTGCAGTGATGTATTTCTGCCCAACTTTTTTACCTTCGGGAGAGCGTCATGAAAGCCTCAGATAGTTTTGCAATCTTATTGATCTTGCTTGCACTATCCTATGCTGTGAGTATGTTTGTAGCAACTTAATTATTTAGCTAAACAAACAGACTAAATAGCAGTAGTAAAAAAGACGCCCGCAGGCGCCTAATGAGAACAACACACTAAAGTTTTAGCGTGTCTTAATCTCCCTTAATCTCGATTACCACCAACAATACCCAAGAGGGCAAGTAAGTTGGTGAAGACGTTATAGACATCTAAATAAATAGCCAGAGTAGCCATGATGTAATTTGTCTCGCCACCATTGATGACGCGTTGAACATCAACCAGGATGAAGGCTGAGAAGATGGCAATGGCTAACACCATCACTGTCAACATCAACGCTGGTAATTGCAGCCAGATATTTGCCAATGAGGCAATGATCAAGAGAAGTACGCCTACCATCAAGAATTTGCCTAGGCCAGAGAAATCACTCTTGCTCACTGTTGCAATGGTTGCCATTGTGGCGAAGATTGCAGCCGTACCGCCAAATGACAACATGATCAATGTCGCACCATTGCTATAGCTATTGAGGGTGAAGCCAATCAAGCGGGACATCATGATGCCCATAAAGAAGGTAAAGCCCAGGAGCAGGAGAACGCCCACGCCTGTATCTTTATTCTTTTCAATTGCCCAGAAGAAGCCAAAGGCTACGGCCATGAAGACGATAAAGCCAATAAATGGACTACCAGAGAAAAGGCTTAGACCCATGGCCACTCCAAGCCAGGCGCCAATCACGGTTGGAATCATGGAGAGCGCCAAGAGGGCATAAGTATTACGGAGAACGCGGTTGCGCACCTGGACATTACTAATTGAGCCGGTTTGGCCAAAGCCGTAAGAGTTCAGATCACTCATATTGACTCCTTCTTTTTCATAGTGAATACAAGAGCCCATGAAGGGCTGTTGAGGTTAAGTATAGACAAAACACCCTAATTTCAAGCCGCTATTGAAAAGACCTACAAATTAAAGGCTTATGCCCTGTAAATTCAAGGGCTTAGCCCTACGGACATAGGGGTAAATACGGTTAGGCAATGTATAATTCGGGGGTCGCTGGAGTGGGGTGGCTAATTGACCTCACCTGGCAAATACCTTTGAAATCACTATTGGAGTCTTGCATGGCAATTGAACGCACCCTTTCTATTATCAAACCTGATGCTGTTGCTAAAAACGTCATCGGCAAAATTTATGACCGTTTTGAATCTGCTGGTTTGAAGATCATTGCTTCCAGAATGGCGCATTTGTCACAGAATGAAGCTGAGCAGTTCTACGGTGTTCATAAAGATCGTCCTTTCTTCAAAGATTTGGTGAGCTTCATGATTTCTGGTCCTGTAATGATTCAAGTATTGCAAGGCGAAGGCGCTATTGCTAAGAATCGTGACTTGATGGGCGCTACTGATCCGAAGAAGGCAGAAAAAGGCACAATCCGTGCTGACTTTGCTGATAGCATCGACGCAAACGCAGTTCACGGCTCTGATGCTCCTGAAACGGCTGCTGTGGAAGTTGCTTTCTTCTTCCCTGGCATGAATGTTTTCAATCGTTAATCTACGATTGCTAACGAACAACCTATTTAATATATAAGTAGGCGCATTGACCTCCCCGCGCGTAAATCTCTTAGATTTTGACGCTGACCAAATGGCAGCGTTTGTCGCGGGGTTGAATGAAAAGCCCTTTAGGGCAAAGCAACTCATGCAGTGGATACACCAACGCGGTGTAGCTGACATTAACGACATGAGTGATTTAGCAAAAAGCTTTAGAGCAACTTTGCTAGATAAAGCGGAAGTAATTTCCCTCCCCGTTATCAAAGATGAACACGCCAATGACGGTACACGCAAGTGGCTATTGGATGTGGGCGCTGGTAATGCGGTCGAGTCTGTGTTTATTCCTGAAGATGATCGAGGCACCTTGTGTATCTCTTCTCAGGCGGGCTGCGCAGTCAATTGCCGTTTTTGCTCAACTGGGCACCAAGGTTTTTCACGCAATCTCACTTCCGGTGAAATCATTGGTCAACTCTGGTTTGCTGAACATCTTTTACGCAATGACCCTGAGGCTATTCGTAGAATTGAGAAGTTTCCAACGCCAGGTTGGGAACACACTGGTCGTGTGATTTCTAATGTGGTAATGATGGGCATGGGCGAGCCCTTGCTCAACTATGACAATGTGGTTTCTGCATTGCGCTTGATGCTGGATGACAGGGCGTATGGTTTATCGCGCCGTCGTGTGACGGTTTCTACATCAGGCGTAGTGCCGATGATTGATCGTCTCGCACAAGATTGCCCTGTAGCATTGGCAGTTTCATTACATGCGCCCAATGATGCATTACGCGATCAATTGGTGCCACTCAATCAAAAATATCCTTTACGTGAATTGCTTGATGTGTGCGAACGTTACTTACCATTTGCGCCAAGGGATTTCTTGACCTTTGAATATTGCATGCTCGATGGCGTGAATGACTCCGATATCCAGGCAAAAGAATTAGTACGCTTACTCAGAAACATTAAGTGCAAAATTAACCTCATCCCATTTAATCCTTTCCCAGAGTCCGGTCTCAAGCGCTCATCAGCCCAACGCGTCAATGCTTTTGCCGGCATCCTTTTAGATGCGGGCATGGTGGCTACTGTGCGGAAGACACGTGGTGATGACATTGCCGCTGCCTGTGGTCAGCTGGCAGGAGGTGTTGTGGATCGCACCCGTGTGCGTGAACGCGCTGTTCACAATGCCGAGATTGAACTCGCCGAGGTTGAGCCGGATGAAGAGTTTGATGAGGATACCAATCTGGGGCCAAACGAGCATCCCATTGAGTGGCTCAAAAAGCTGAAGTAAAAAAATTAGAACCCAACCCATAGATCCTAATGAGCTCTAATCATTCTTTGCCACCACTACCGCTAGGCCCATCCCCTAAGCGTGCAACGCGTCAAGCAACCGTTGCCTGGAAAACCAACATCATTACCGTTGGTGGAGATGCACCAGTGCGTGTGCAGTCAATGACTAATACCGATACTGCGGATGCAGTGGGTACTGCAATTCAGGTAAAGGAATTAGCTCGCGCTGGTTCAGAGATGGTGCGTATCACTGTCAATACTCCAGAGGCGGCTGCCGCAGTTCCCTATATTCGTGAGCAGTTAGACAAGATGGATGTTTTGGTACCGTTGATTGGCGACTTCCACTACAACGGCCATACTTTATTAAACGATTTTCCGGAGTGCGCTAAAGCGCTCTCGAAGTACCGCATCAACCCAGGCAATGTGGGTAAGGGCGCCAAGCGCGATCCACAATTTGCACAAATGATAGAAGCCGCTTGCAAGTACGATAAGCCTATTCGAATTGGTGTGAATTGGGGTAGCTTGGATCAAGAGCTTCTAGCTTCGATTATGGATAGCAATGCAGCTCTGGCAAATCCAAAGACTGCGCAAGAAGTGATGATTGAGGCTTTGATTCAGTCGGCTTTGCAGTCAGCAGAAAAAGCGGTTGAGTTTGGCATGAATCCCGATCAAATTTTGCTTTCTTGCAAAGTCAGTAATGTTCAAGATTTAGTTGCTGTGTATCGTGATCTGTCACGTCGCTCCGACTATCCGCTGCACTTAGGTCTAACTGAAGCAGGCATGGGTAGCAAAGGCATTGTTTCCTCTACTGCAGCAATGGGTATTTTGTTGCAAGAAGGTATTGGCGATACCATTCGCGTTTCATTGACGCCTGATCCAGGCGCTCCTCGTGAAAATGAAGTCATTGTTGCCCAAGAAATATTGCAAACCATGGGCTTGCGTAATTTCACACCGATGGTAATTGCATGTCCAGGTTGCGGAAGAACAACTAGCACCACCTTCCAAGAGTTGGCAGCGAATATCCAGTCTTATTTGCGTCAACAAATGCCTATTTGGAAGAAAACCCATCCTGGCGTAGAGAATATGAATGTCGCCGTGATGGGCTGTATCGTGAATGGCCCAGGCGAGAGTAAGCATGCCAATATTGGTATTTCATTGCCTGGAACGGGTGAAACCCCTGCAGCCCCAGTGTTTGTCGACGGAATTAAGGTCAAAACCCTGCGTGGTGAGAAAATTGCCGAAGAGTTTCAGGTGATCGTAGATGACTATGTTAAACAAAACTACGCTGCCAAGCTTTAACAAGAAGAATAATAAAAATGACTGACGAGAACAAGCAAACTAAAGTCCAGAAAACTCAAAAGATAAATGGCGTGCGCGGTATGAATGATTTACTGCCAGCGGATGCGGCGCAGTGGGCTCATCTTGAGCATGTATTGCGTGATTTAACTCATGCTTACGGCTATGAGTTTTTGCGAACACCTATTGTTGAGGCAACTGCCGTATTCCAGCGTGGCATCGGTGAGGTTACCGATATTGTTGAAAAAGAAATGTATTCGTTCGAGGATCGCTTGAATGGCGAGCAACTCACCTTACGCCCTGAGGGTACTGCCGCATTAGTGCGCTCTGTAATTGAAAATAATTTGTTATACGAAGGGCCTAAGCGTCTTTGGTACACCGGACCGATGTTCCGTCATGAGCGCCCACAGCGTGGTCGCTATCGCCAGTTCCACCAGTTTGGTGTTGAGGCCTTAGGCTTTGCCGGACCTGATATTGATGCTGAAATCATTCTCATGGGTCAGCGTTTATGGGACGAGTTGGGATTGAAGGGCGTTCGTTTAGAAATGAACTCCCTAGGTCAGGCCCCTGAGCGTGCTGAACACCGCGCCGCATTGGTTACTTACTTTGAGAAAAATCAATCGCAGCTCGATGAAGATTCACAGCGTCGCCTGATTACCAATCCTTTGCGTATTTTGGACTCTAAAAATCCAGAGATGCAGGCATTGATTGAGGGCGCACCAAAATTATTGGATTTTTTGGGCGAAGAGTCGCTGAAGCATTTCAATGCGGTGCAGGCATTAATTAAAGCAAATAACATCCCCTGCAAAATTAATCCTCGTTTAGTTCGTGGCCTCGATTACTATAACCTCACTGTATTCGAGTGGGTGACTGATGAATTAGGTGCACAAGGCACTATTGCTGGCGGTGGACGCTATGACCCATTAATTGAGCGTATGGGTGGCAAGGCTGCACCAGCTTGTGGTTGGGCTATGGGTATGGAACGGGTTCTAGAATTAATGAAGGTTTCTGGATCATTGCCAGAAGCTCAGGCTCAATGCGATATTTTTGTATTGCATCAAGGCGGCGAGACTTTGACTGCTGCCATGATCATCGCTGAACGCTTGCGGAGCGCTGGAATCGATACAATCCTGTTCTGCCCTCCTGACGGTCAATCAGCCAGCTTTAAGTCCCAAATGAAGAAGGCGGATGCTAGTGGGGCTGCCTTTGCGGTCATTATTGGACCTGATGAATTAGCCAAGAATGAGGCGCAACTCAAGGACTTGCGCGGTACCGGCGAGCAGAAGTCTGTACCCCTGGATGATGTCTTAGGGGCTGCAATTGATGCCCTGGTAGGCGCCTCCGAATAGAATTAAGCTAATACACACTAATTACCTATTAAATGAGTTTGGATTGACATGCCTTTAGATCTAGAAGAACAAGAACAATTAGACCAATTCAAAGCGTTTTGGCAAAAGTACCGTAACCTTATTACTGGGGTCGTTACAGTTGCGTTGTTTGCTTATGCTGCTTACAGTGGCTATCAATGGTGGCGCAATAGTCAGGCACTCGAAGCGTCTAAGCTTTATGAAACGATGGTAGGTGCCATTGCTAAAGGCGATAAAGACCAGACTCTGCGCGCAACAGACGACTTGCAAAAAGATTTTGGCCGTACACCTTACGCAGCAATGTCTAGTTTGATCGCCGCACGGATCGCATCAGACGCAGGTGATACCGCGAAGGCTTTGGATTATTTGCGTTGGGCGGCAAAGAATGCATCTAATGATGGTTATCTTGGATTGGCGAAATTACGCCTAGTAACTCTATTGATTGAGCAGGGCAGTGAAAAAGATTTTGCAGAGGCTGATCAAATATTGAATGAGAAACCGATTGCTGGTTTTGAATCTTTATGGCTTGAGCGTCGTGGCGATTGGTATTTGGCGCAAAAGAAAAATGAGCAAGCTAAAGTAAGCTATCAAGATGCCTGGAAAAAATTAGACCAAGCAAAAGAATTTCCTGAAGAGGCGCGTCGCCTTCTCAAGGTTAAATTAGATGCTGTTGGAGGAGTTGCTCAGTGATGACTAAAGAAATCAAGCGTTTACCGATGTGCTTAGGCGCCGCCTTGGTATTGGGTGCCGTGGTAATTGCTTTAGCCGCATGCTCTGGTAGCTCCAGAGTAAGGAAGCCCGCTGATTTAGTGACCGTTACCAAGCAATTTGATTTGCAGCCTGTATGGTCAACTAGCATTGGTTCATCTGAATCCTTTAACTTTCATCCTATTGTTGCTGGCGATGCGGTGTATGCAGCCTCTCATGGTGGGAACTTGGCAAAGATTGATTTAGCAACCGGCAATAAGGTCTGGTCAGTATCCGTTCCTGAGAATTTGTCGGTTGGCCCTGGCTCTGATGGCCGTACTACTGTTGCCGTTACCACCAAGGGGGTGGTCTACGCCTATGACGATACTGGCAAGCCGATATGGAATGTCAGCGTTGGTAGTGAAGTATTGAGTGAGCCAGTGGTAGCCGGTGGCGTTGTCGTAGTGCGCGCGCTAGACAATCGCTTCATTGGACTGGATGCGCTAACGGGCGCTAAAAAATGGACTTATCAGCGTCAACAGGCTGCATTGTCATTGCGTGTTGGCTACGGCATGCTGGCTATTGGCAATGAAGTCATCGTTACTGGTTTCACTGGTGGGCGCTTTGGGATGATTGCTATTGCTAATGGCGGCTTAGTTTGGGAGACGCCAGTTTCTTTTCCTAAGGGCTTCTCAGAGATTGAGCGCTTGAATGATGTCACCGCTAAACCAAGTATGGAAGGCGATATCCTCTGCGCAGTCTCTTATCAAGGACGGATTGGTTGCGGGCAGGCTCGTACAGGCAACCTTTTATGGTTCAAAGACTATTCAAGTTATACCGGTACCTCACAAAGCACCGACATGGTTTTCTCGGCAAACGATAAGTCTTATGTCACCGCCTTTGCAACAAAAGACGGCACTCAAGTTTGGGAAAACACGCAGCTGACATTCCGTGATGTTGGTGAGTCGCTTGCGGTAGGCAGGGTGCTACTCATGGGTGATGCTCAAGGTTATATCCATGCATTTTCACAGGCGAATGGCGAGATGGTTGCGCGTATTCGTCACGACAGTAGTCCAATCTCGGCTGCCCCCATTGCGGTAGGTGGCCTCATCTTGGTTCAATCTCAAGGTGGAAAAATAGCGGCGTACAGTCCAAAATGAATCCAGTCATCACTATCGTCGGCCGTCCTAATGTGGGAAAGTCGACTCTCTTTAATCGCTTAACGCGTTCACGTGATGCATTGGTGGCTGACTTTTCTGGCCTAACCAGAGATCGACACTACGGCAAAGGTCGTATTGGTGAGCGCGCTTTTATTTGCGTAGACACCGGTGGTTTTGAGCCAGTAGCTAAGACCGGCATTGTGGCTGAGATGGCAAAGCAAACTAAGCAAGCTGTTGCTGAATCTGACATTGTGATTTTCTTGGTTGACGGTCGTCTTGGTATGGCGCCACAAGATCGTGTCATCGCTGATTTCTTACGTAAGACTGGTCGACCCGTTATCCTCGCAGTTAATAAAACAGAAGGCATGCAGGCTGGCGTTGTCACAGCCGACTTCCATGAGCTTGGTTTAGGTGAGCCGTTCCCAATTTCTTCAGCACATGGCGATGGCGTGCGTGGCTTGATCGATGACGCATTAGATTCCCTTGGCATTGCAGAGCCAGATGAGGATGAATTGGCTAACGATCCAAATCGTCCAATGAAGATCGCCGTAGTAGGGCGACCTAACGTTGGCAAGTCAACACTGATTAACAAATTAATCGGTGAAGAGCGCGTCATTGCATTTGATATGCCAGGTACCACCCGTGATGCGATCGAAGTTCCCTTTGAGCGCAATGGCAAGCCTTACATCTTGGTTGACACTGCAGGCTTGCGTCGCCGTGGAAAAGTTTTTGAAGCGATTGAAAAGTTTTCTGTTGTTAAAACATTGCAAGCGATTGCTGACTGTAATGTGGTGATCTTGATGTTAGATGCTCAGCAAGATATTTCGGAGCAAGATGCACACATCGCTGGATTTATTGTGGAAGCTGGCCGCGCTTTAGTGGTTGCAGTGAACAAGTGGGATGGTTTGGATGCTTATGTAAAAGAGCGCGCTCGATTAGAGATTGCGCAAAAGCTACGCTTCCTCGATTTTGCAAACGTCCACCCAATCTCCGCTAAAAAGGGTACAGGCCTTAAGGAGCTCTTTAAGGATGTGGATTCTGCATATGCAGCCGCAATGGCAAAACTACCAACCCCACGCTTAACCCGTATTTTGCAAGAGGCGATTGAGCATCAACAGCCTAAACGCGTTGGTATGGGTCGTCCTAAATTGCGTTATGCCCATCAAGGGGGCATGAACCCTCCAATTGTGGTCATTCATGGTACATCCTTGAGTGGGGTGACGGATAGCTACAAGCGATACTTAGAAGGTCGCTTTAGGGATGTCTTTAAATTACGCGGTACGCCTCTGCGTATTCAGATGAATACCGCTAAAAACCCCTACGTAGAGGCAGATAAGGGTAAAAAAGGCAAAAAGCGTTAATTTGAGCTGAGTTTTATCTTTCATTCGAAATGGGCTTGATTTTTTCCAAAATCAGCCCAATATAGAGGGCTGATTGAGTAGTTTGTAATAAATGATTTGTAGTGAAGGTTTGTAGTGAATTGGTATTTAATAAAAAAAGCAAGACTCCCAAAAAAGTAATAAAGCAAAAAATAATTAAGGAGCAGTATGAGTAATAGCAACCCCAACAAAATTCAATTACTTCAGGACCCTTTTCTCAATGCTTTGCGCAAAGAGCATGTTCCTGTTTCGATCTATCTTGTAAACGGCATTAAGTTACAGGGCAATATTGAATCTTTTGATCAATATGTTGTCCTCTTGCGTAATACCGTGACACAGATGGTTTACAAACATGCAATCTCCACGATCGTTCCAGCTCGTGCGATTGATTTCCGTTTGGAAGAAGCTAGCCCTGTATAAAACTGGAGTAGATGCGGCACGCGCCGTTCTGGTTGGTGTAGATACAGGACGCGAGGATTTTGCAGATAGCATGGCTGAGCTCAGTCTTTTAGCTGACAGCGCCGGCTCTATACCTGCAGCCAGTGTTATCGCACGCAAGGGCAAAACTGACCCCGCCTTATTTATTGGTTCGGGCAAGGCTAACGAACTCAAGAGGGTGATGGAGGAGCAGGGGGCAGAACTTGCCATCTTTAATCACCCGCTATCCCCAACCCAGCAACGCAATTTAGAACGTCACATTGGCTTTCATGTAATGGATCGCACAGGCTTGATTTTGGATATCTTTAGCCAAAGAGCGCAAAGTCATATTGGTAAGACGCAAGTTGAGCTTGCACAGGTCCGCTATCGCATGTCACGCTTAGTGAGAGCCTGGAGTCATTTGGAGCGTCAACGCGGCGGTATTGGTGTGCGTGGCGGCCCTGGTGAAACGCAGATGGAGTTAGATCGCCGGATGCTAGCCACTAAAGCAAAGCGCTTGGAAAATGAGCTTGAAAAGCTGCAGCGTCAGCAAAGAACCCAAAGACGTTCCCGAAATCGTAGAGATGTGTTTTCGGTCTCCTTGGTTGGATATACCAATGCTGGTAAATCCACCTTATTTAATGCCCTAACCAAAGCCGGGACTTATGCTGCTGACCAGTTATTTGCCACTCTGGATACCACTTCTAGAAGGGTCCATTTAGAGGGGGTTGGTTCCATTGTGGTCTCTGACACGGTTGGATTTATCCGGGATTTGCCTCACCAGTTAGTAGAGGCTTTTAGAGCCACCTTGGATGAAACCATCCATGCCGACCTGATTTTGCATGTCATTGATGCCTGTAGCCCTGTAGCTAGAGAGCAAAAAGCGGAAGTTGAAGCGGTTTTGGAGGAAATCGGGGCAGATGACATCCCCCGTATCGAGGTCATGAATAAGATCGACCAGATGCCTCAAACCTTCACTCGTGGGGCTGTTTTAGAGCGGGACGGGGAGGGTATTCCGAGCCAGGTTTTCCTGTCAGCCAAGACGGGCTTGGGCCTTGATTTACTCCGTTCAGCCTTGGCCGAATGCTCCCAAATGACTGATAGAATAAGGGTCGAGCACAACCGTGCCAAGAAGCAATTGGCCCCGGATGAGTTTTTAGAGCCTTTACCCGAACGACCAGAAACTTCTGAATTTAATCCGATTGCCAAGCGAAGCTATTTTTCAAATGATGCGTAAATTTCTCGACCTGTTTTCGGTCAATGATCCAGGTTGGGGCAATAGCCACAATTCCGGTGGATCCAAAGATGCCAAAGATGGGCAGGGAAATGAACAAGCTCCCAAGGCGGATCCAGAAACCAATAAACCGGTAGAAACTCAGCCAACTAAGCCAGATGGCCCGCCAGACTTGGACGAGCTATGGCGCGACTTCAACGACAGAATTGCTGGCATCTTTGGCGGCAAGAAAATACCTGGCGTAACAGGCGGTCCTGCTAGTAAGCCAACGAATAAACCAAGCAGCACCGATATTCCCCCACCTTCACAACGCGGAAATGGCGGTAACGGTGGTGGTAATGGCGGCATCAATGCGCCTAACTTTAATTTCAATAATCCATTTGGATCTAAAGCAAGCATTCTTGTTGCTGGAGCGCTGGTCTTCTTTGTGTGGATCTGCAGTGGCTTCTTCATTATTCAAGAAGGGCAGGCTGGCGTTATCTTAACTTTTGGTAAATATGATTACACCGCAAAACCGGGTATTAATTGGCACATGCCTTGGCCGATTCAATCTGAGGAGACTGTCAATCTCTCGGGCGTTCGCTCTGTAGAAGTAGGGCGCCCCGTATTAATCAAGGCTACCAATCAAAAAGATTCTTCAATGCTCACCGAAGATGAAAACATCATCGATGTGCGCTTTGCTGTGCAATACCGCCTCAAGGATCCTACGGATTACTTATTTAATAATCGTGATCCTGATACTGCAGTTGTGCAAGCGGCAGAAACTGCAGTGCGTGAGATTGTTGCCCGCAGCAAAATGGATACCGTGTTGTATGAGGGGCGCGAAAAGATTGGTATCGATTTAGCCAACTCAATTCAGAAGATTTTGGATAGCTACAAAACGGGCATATATGTGACCAGTGTGACTGTGCAAAACGTTCAACCGCCTGAACAGGTTCAAGCAGCGTTTGACGATGCAGTCAAAGCGGGTCAAGACCAGGAGCGCTTGAAGAGTGAAGGCCAGGCTTACGCTAATGACATTATTCCGCGCGCCAAAGGTACTGCAGCCCGTCTGATTCAGGAGGCTGAGGGCTACAAGGCTCGTGTAGTTGCTACTGCAGAGGGTGATGCCACGCGCTTTAAGCAAATTTTGGTGGAGTACGCAAAGGCGCCACAAGTAACGCGTGATCGCATGTATATCGATAGCATGCGTGAGATGTATAGCAACGTGACCAAAATCTTGGTTGATACCACCAAGAGCAATAGTCTTTTATATCTCCCGCTTGATAAGATCGTTGCACAGGTGAGTGCTGAAAGTGCTCAAGCGGCAAATACACAGACAAATCAGTCTGGTACCAACACTCCAACTGGTAGCGTGACGGTTGGTGGTGCCACTGGAGTA
Source organism: Polynucleobacter sp. MG-28-Ekke-A2 (assembly GCF_035012985.1). Lineage (NCBI taxonomy): Bacteria > Pseudomonadati > Pseudomonadota > Betaproteobacteria > Burkholderiales > Burkholderiaceae > Polynucleobacter > Polynucleobacter sp. MG-28-Ekke-A2. Next base: position 35,586 of record NZ_JAYGQU010000015.1, read on the forward strand.
AATACACCAGCCCCAACTTCCAGTGCCACTCCTGCAACCCCAGCGTCAGCTGTGAATAACTCTACCGATAAACGTGATGGTCTCCGTAGTCGTGATCGGGAGTCCAGATAATGAATGCCAATCGTTTAATCGCTGCAGGTATTAGCTTTATTGCGCTGATTTATGTTCTGTCTTCTAGTATTTTTGTCGTGGATCAACGTAAGTTCGCCGTGGTGTTCTCATTTGGACAGATTGTTCGCGTGATTGAGAAGCCGGGCATACAAATAAAGTTTCCAGCGCCATTTGAAAACGTGCGCTTCTTCGATCGCCGCATTTTGACAATCGATAATCCAGAAGCAGAGCGTTTTATTACTGCCGAGAAGAAAAACTTATTAGTAGATTCTTATGTGAAGTGGCGCATTGTTGATCCACGGAAGTTCTTTATCAGCTTCAAAGGCGATGAGCGCTTAGCTCAGGATCGCTTAACCCAATTGGTTCGTTCCGCCCTGAATGAAGAATTCACTAAACGCACTGTGCGTGAGTTAATTTCTGATCAGCGTGAAGAGGTGATGCAGGGTATTCGCAAGAAGGTTGCTGATGATGCCTCTGATATCGGCGTAGAGATTGTTGATGTGCGCTTAAAGCGTGTTGACCTCTTGGCAGAAATCAGTGATTCTGTATATCGCCGTATGGAAGCAGAGCGTAAGCGTGTGGCTAATGAGCTCCGCTCCACGGGTGCTGCAGAATCCGACAAGATTCGTGCGAATGCAGAGCGTCAACGTGACACTATCCTGGCGGAAGCTTATCGCGATGCCCAAAAGATTAAAGGGGCAGGGGACGCTAAAGCGACTGCACTCTATGCAGAGGCGTTTGGGCGCGACCCCCAGTTTGCTCAGTTCTATCAAAGCCTAGAAGCCTATAGAAGTTCTTTTAAGGACAAGAAGGACATTATGGTGGTTGAGCCGAATGGTGAGTTCTTTAAGTTCCTGCACAAAAAATAAGAAAGCGAATAGTCCACATCATGAATCGCTGGTTACTTCCTGAAGATATTGCAGACGTTTTGCCCGCTGAGGCTCGCAAAGTTGAGTCATTGCGTCGTGCTATTTTGGATTTGTATCAATCCTATGGTTATGAGTTGGTTGCCCCCCCTATTTTGGAGTTTTTAGATTCCCTATTAACCGGCACTGGCTCCGATCTTAATCTGCAAACTTTTAAATTGGTAGACCAGTTATCTGGGCGCACCTTAGGTTTGCGTGCAGACATGACTCCGCAAGTTGCTCGTATTGATGCACATCTCTTGAATCGTGCTGGCGTCACTCGTCTTTGCTATGCCGGATCCGTTGCGCACGCTCGCACACCAGTTGGTAGCTCAGCGCGTGAAGAGTTGCAGTTGGGCGCAGAGATCTATGGATGTGCCACTTGGGAAGCTGATCTAGAGGCTATCACCTTGCTTCTCAAAACGCTGTCTCTTGCAGGCCTAGAAAAGGTTTACCTCGATTTATCTCATGCGGGCATTTTGGCGGGTATCTTAGATGGCCAGAATTTAGATAAAGCAACGGTTGAAGCTTTGTATAGCCTTTTGCAAAGCAAGGATCGTCCTCGCTTAAGTCAGTGGGCGGCGTGTTTGCCTGCGAATGTTGCTAAAGCGCTGATGGCCTTGACTGAGTTAAATGGCCCTTGTGCTGAAGTGTTGGCAAAGGCTAAGAAAGACTTGCCTAAGCACGTAGCAATTGATCAGGCTTTGGCAGATCTGGAGCGTTTAGTTTCAGCTGCAGCGAAGTTATCTGTCAACTTAGAGCTCAGTATTGATTTGGCCGATCTTCGTGGCTATCAATATCACAGTGGTGTGATGTTCGCGGCTTATATAGATCAGTTGCCTCAGCCCATTGCCAGAGGTGGTCGCTACGATCATGTGGGTCAGGCCTTTGGTCGCCCTCGTCCAGCAACCGGATTTTCGTTAGATCTTTTGACTCTTGCAGGCTTATCACCCATGAAGGTGCGCAAGTTGGCTATCTTGGCTCCTTGGGTTGAGGATGCTGCATTAAGCAAGGCAATCACCGCTTTGAGAAGTCAGGGCGAGGTGGTGATACAGATTCCAGTAGGAACAGCAGCAGAAGCTGCCGAGTATGAATGTGATCGAGAACTGGTAAAGCAGGGCAGCTCTTGGGAAGTAAAAAAGAAGTAAAGCAATCAATTTGGCATTAAGCAGTTAACTTATTTTGTAATTATCTTTTTGGATTTCATTATGTCTTCAACGCAGCAAGCAAAAGGTCGTAACGTAGTTGTCATTGGCACCCAGTGGGGTGATGAAGGCAAGGGTAAGGTAGTGGATTGGTTGACTGACCATGCTCAAGCAGTAGTTCGCTTTCAAGGTGGACACAACGCCGGCCATACATTAATCATAGGCGACAAGAAGACCATTCTTCGTTTGATTCCTTCTGGAATCATGCATAAAAACGTGATTTGCTATATCGGTAACGGCGTGGTGCTTTCACCAGAGGCGCTCTTTAAAGAGATCGGGGAGCTCGAGGCTGCTGGTTTAGATGTTCAGTCCCGTCTCAAAATTTCTGAAGCAACCACTCTAATTCTGCCTTATCACGTAGCTATTGATCATGCTCGCGAGAAAAAGCGCGGTGAGGCCAAGATTGGCACAACTGGTCGCGGCATCGGACCTGCGTATGAAGATAAAGTAGCTCGTCGTGCTTTGCGTGTGCAAGATTTGTTCTACCCAGAGAAATTTGCTGAGCAATTGCGAGAGAATTTGGAATACCATAATTTCATGCTCACAAATTACTACGGTGCTGAGCCAGTAAGCTATGAGAAGACTTTAGCTGAAGCAATGTCTTATGCAGAGCGTCTTAAGCCAATGGTGGTGGATGTATCCAGTGCCTTGTATGCTGCCGAGCAATCTGGTCAAAACTTGTTATTTGAAGGTGCGCAGGGCACATTGCTCGATATCGATCACGGCACCTATCCCTATGTAACCTCCAGTAACTGTGTAGCAGGTAATGCTGCTGCAGGTTCAGGGGTTGGGCCAGACTCTTTGCAATACATTTTAGGTATTACGAAGGCTTACTGCACACGCGTTGGTGCCGGCCCATTCCCAAGTGAGCTATATGACCATGACAATCCTGCAAGACAAGATCCGATTGGCGTGCGTTTGGCTGAAGTAGGTAAAGAATTTGGTTCTGTCACTGGACGCCCACGTCGTACTGGCTGGCTAGATGCTGCTGCTTTGAAGCGCTCGATTCAGATCAATGGCCTATCTGGTCTTTGCATTACTAAGCTAGATGTCCTTGATGGCTTTGAAACTATTCGCTTATGCGTTGGTTATCACCTTGATGGCAAGAAGTTAGATGTATTGCCGCGTGGCGCGGAATCAGTTGCCCGTTGCGAGCCAATTTATGAGGATTTCCCGGGTTGGAAGGGTACAACTTTCGGCATTCGCGAGTGGGATAAGTTGCCCGCCGAAGCCCAAAAGTTCCTTCGTCGTATCGAGGAAGTAGCTGGTAAGCCGATTGCAATGGTATCTACAGGCCCAGAGCGTGATGAAACCATTCTTCTCCAACATCCTTTCCAGGATTGATGGAAAATATTTAATCAACCATATTTATTAACTTTCGCTTTAGAGACAAAGGTTCACAACATGACTGCGCGCACTACTTGCAATAGCCTCCAGGTGGCAACTCCCTTATATCGATTCATCGAAGACAAAGTGCTTCCAGGTACCGGTATTAAGAGTGCCGATTTTTGGAAAGGTTTTGATGGGATCGTTAAAGACCTCACACCAAAAAATGATGCCTTGCTCGCAAAGCGCGACCGCATTCAGTTGGATTTGGACAAATGGCACCAAGCCAATCCAGGCCCAATCAAGGATATGCCTGCGTACCGCAAGTTTTTGAAAGAGATCGACTACTTAGTTGATGTGCCAGGAAAAATTACTGCAACCACCAAGAATGTAGATGATGAGTTGGCTCTGCAAGCGGGTCCTCAATTAGTCGTTCCAGTACTCAATGCGCGTTATGCCTTGAATGCTGCTAATGCACGTTGGGGCTCTTTGTACGATGCCCTCTACGGTACCGATGTTCTCTCAGAAGAAGATGGCGCTACTAAGGCTGGCGCTTACAACCCAATTCGTGGTGCAAAAGTAGTTGCATACGCTCGCAATTTCTTGGATCAGGCTGCGCCTTTGGCTAAGGGCTCACACCGTGATTCAGTTGCTTACTCTGTTGATGGCAATAAGCTGTCCGTTAAATTAAAAGACGGCACTACAACAGGGTTGGCGGACGAGAAGCAATTTGTTGGTTACCAAGGTGAGGCAGCAGCTCCAAGCTCTATCTTGTTGCGTAATAACGGTGTTCATATTGATATTGAAATCAATAAGACCAAAACGATTGGTGCTAGCGATCCTGCTGGCATTAATGATGTTGTGCTTGAGGCTGCACTCTCTACTATTTTGGATTTGGAAGACTCGATTGCTGCCGTTGACGGTGACGACAAGGTTCTTGCTTATGAAAACTGGCTAGGTATCTTAAAAGGCACTTTGGTTGAAGAGGTGAAGAAGGGCGACAAGACGATTACTCGCTCACTAAACCCAGATCGTAAGTACAAGGCCGGTATCGGTGCTGTTGATGCAAAAGATGGCGTGGTAACTTTGCATGGCCGTTCACTCTTGTTCCTTCGTAACGTTGGTCATTTAATGACAAACCCAGCCATCATTACTGGTGAAGGAAAAGAAATCTACGAAGGTATCTTAGATGCAGTAGTGACTGTATTGATTGCTCTATACGACATCAATCGTCCAGCAAGCCAAGCCATTGGTAATACTCGTAAGGGTTCTGTTTATATCGTCAAGCCAAAAATGCACAGCCCAGAAGAAGTGGCTTTTGCAGGCGAGCTCTTTGGGCGTATTGAGAAATTACTCGGCTTACCAGCAGATACGGTGAAACTGGGCATCATGGATGAAGAGCGTCGTATGAGTGCGAATATCAAAGCAGCTATTGCTGCTGCCGGTGCGCGCGTAGCCTTCATCAATACTGGCTTTCTAGATCGTACTGGTGATGAAATGCACACAGCGATGTATGCAGGTCCAATGATGCGCAAAGGTGATATGAAAACCAGCAAGTGGTTATCCGCTTATGAGCGCCGTAACGTGTTTGCAGGATTGGATTGTGGCTTGCGTGGCCGCGCTCAAATCGGTAAAGGCATGTGGGCGATGCCAGATATGATGAAGGCCATGGTTGAACAGAAGATTGTTCACCCTAAAGCGGGCGCAAATACCGCTTGGGTACCATCACCAACAGCAGCAACCTTACACACGCTTCACTATCATCAAGTAAACGTAGCTGAACTCCAAAAAGAAATGGAAAAGCTCGATACAGCCGCTGAAGCAGAAGCGCTAATCGATGATTTGTTGACTATTCCAGTGGTTGAAAAGGCCAACTGGTCTAAGGAAGAAATTCAGCAAGAATTAGATAACAACTGCCAAGGTATCTTGGGTTATGTGGTTCGTTGGATTGATCAAGGTGTTGGTTGCTCTAAAGTTCCTGACATTCATAACGTAGGCTTGATGGAGGACCGTGCGACTTTGCGTATCTCCAGCCAGCACATTGCTAACTGGTTGCTCAATGGCATTGTGACTGCTGATCAGGTCAACGAGAGCTTGCAACGTATGGCTAAAGTGGTTGATGGTCAAAATGCTGGTGATTCTTTGTATCAGCCAATGATGCCTAACTACCAAGATTCATATGCCTATAAAGCAGCGAGCGATCTGATTTTCAAAGGTCTTGAGCAGCCTAACGGCTACACAGAGCCTTTGCTGCATGCATGGCGTTTAGAGGTAAAGAAGGCGCACGCTAAGTAATCTAGCCGACGCTTTAAGTAAAAATGGATTTGCCCAAAAAGCAAATCCATTTTTTATTACACACCGTCAAATGTTTGCATTTTTAAACCCATTCGCCAAGTCATATCCCAGGTTTCCATTTCAATTGAATGATGGTGGCAGGGAGGCGGCTGGCTTTAAAGGCGGCGCAGGAGATTGCGTTGTGAGATCCATTGCGATTGCCGCAAGCCTGCCTTATATGCAGGTCTATGAGGATTTAAGACTGGCAAATGAGAGTTACGCCCAGCTGAAAAATGACCGCCTTGCTAAAAGGCTCAACGTCAAAGGTTCATCTCCTAGGAACGGGAATCATCGCAATGTCTTTCATGACTACATTATTAGTCTGGGTTTTCGATGGGTGCCTACGATGGAAATAGGTGCTGGCTGCAAGGTTCACCTAAGGTTAGGCGAGCTTCCTGCAGGGGTCTTAATTGTGAAGGTCTCAAAGCATCTGACTGCTGTGGTGAATGGGATAATTTACGATACGCATGACCCCTCAAGAGGTGGAAATCGATGTGTTTATGGTTACTATATCAAGCCTTAAGGTGGTTTCTTAACTTCTGAAAAATGCGAATTTTGCGCTTAAAGAGCATAAATTAACCCTAAAAATGACTGTTTTTCGGGTTTTTATTTAAACGTAGATTCAAACACGAAGTGCAACACGGTTTAAGGACTGCATAAATACTTCATTGGGGGTTTTAAATCCTAATCGTTTTCTAGGTCGGTTGTTTAAACGGTCTTGGATCATTCTAAGCTCCTTATC
>NZ_JAYGQU010000016.1:0-38355 GCF_035012985.1 Polynucleobacter sp. MG-28-Ekke-A2
AAGAGATGGACGATGCCGATTCGGAACTGGAGAGCAGCGCTCAATCGATTTGATATAGAATTTGGTGAACGCATCAGCGCTCACCAATAGCCCCGCGGTGAACTTACACAGAAATATTTACAGGGTCCTGCATTAGCAGCTCTTAAGCCCCCTGCAAAATACTCTTTTTGGGTTTTGTTATCGCTTGCTATTGCCGACTCAGGAATTCTTCATCTTTCTAGTCTTGCTGGCTCATTACCTGCGGAATGGATTGTAGGTTTACAAATATTGGAGTGGTTTTTATGGGTAGCAGTGCCAATATTTGCAATTGTTCTGTTCGTAAAGCTTCTTAAAACAAAACAAGAGAGTCATAAGTTAGGCGTTACTTTCCCGTCACCTCATACTCATATCTGGCATGAGCCCAAACAGAGAGATGGATCAATAAATACCCAAATTATTGCTGACGTCTTGGTAAAAAATTTAACAGATAACCCTCTGGGCTTGTCATCAGTAAGGTTAATTAAGCCGCGTATTGAGGGTCCGCTGCTTCATGGTTGGGCATTGATTAAAGAGAGAAATTCGCCATACTCTTCTACAACTATGGGGACTGGAACCAAGATAAGCCCAAATGACTCAAATCCTGTCAACTTACATGTAATTATTGGGGCTTCACTTGGATTGACCGAGCTTGGTAAGGAGAGTATTGAGGTGATACTTGGATTAATCGATGAAGACGGATACGAGACTAAAGTAAAAACAAAATTCAATATTCAATAGGTCTTTAATTTAAAACGATCGTATATTTATGGGTTATATGTTGGATACGAATATCTTTAACCGACTTGTTGAGGGGCGGTTAGCTATTAGTGATTTACCAAGTGATGACGAATTCTTTGCTACAAGTATTCAAATTCAAGAGTTAAATGCCACAAGAAATATAGGGCGACGGGCAATTCTTATTGATAAATTCTCCGAAGTATCCCCGAAGCTTGATTCTATTAAAACATCTCTCTGGGGCTATGCTAGTTACGGAGAAAGTGCTTGGGGAGCAGAAGGAGAGCATTTCACAAAAATTAAAGCCGAATTAGATTTGCTAAATAATAATAAAGCAAACAACCCTGCTGATGCCTTGATTGGAGAGGTATCACTTTCAAATCATCACACGCTTATGACTACCGATAAAGATTTAGCTGCAGTGGTTGAAAAGATGGGTGGAAAAGTAATGCAAATTAGTTGCTAGCACTTTTTTAAGCTGCCTTCTTCGCCAACTCAATTACCTCAGCCCCATTCTGTGCATGAGTTAGTTTGTCTCCCCACCACTTATATAGCTCAATCCGTTGTGTAAATCTTTCACCACGATCATAAGCCCTTACAACCTCATTCCCATGCGCGTGATCTAGTGCCAACTCAACAACATCTTGCTCAAAGCCATTGTCTCTGGCTAATGTTGAGAAGGCACTTCTCCAACCGTGTGGCGCATGCTTGCCCGCCATATTGAGTGTTACTCGATAAGCTTTCTCTAGACTTTCACGACTAATGTATTGATTACCGGTTGGCGAAGGAAATACATAACCTCGTCTGCCAAAAAGTTTCCCCCATGCCTTTAGCTCTGCAGTGATTTGCGGGCCCAAAGGAATTCGATGATCGCCAATACGCGTGTGATCCTTCATCTTCGCGCGAGGTATTACCCAGATCGGAATATCTGCATCAAGATCAAATTCTTTCCATTCAGCTTGCACGACGTTGCTAATGCGCGTTGCACTAAATGCGAGAAGACGATGAGCCGCTCTAACTGATGGTGAAAGGCGCGCAGCATCTGCAGCGCGTAAGAGGGCGCCTAAAGAATTCCAATCCAGTAATGCTGGCATACGTCCGTTGGTTTTCTTCCTAGGAAGAATTTCCTTTACTGGCGCAGCAGAATTACCCTCACACAAGCCTTTAGCTTGGGCATAACGAAACACACCATTGAGATGCTGCAAAATTCTTGTGGCAGTCTCTAGAACATCTCGTTTGTTGATGGTCTCAATTGCCTTGGCAATAACGGATGGGGTGATGCTTTCAATAGGCAGTGCCCCAAGCGATTTATAAACATCTCGCTCAAAAGCCCTTTTGGATTTCGTGAAGTGGGTTGCACTCCATTCTTTCTCCTTCATGGAGAACCATTCTTCAGCTACAGCCTTAAAGGTGCTGTCACTTTGAGATGCGGCATTGGCTCTATTAAGGCGCCTAGAGATGACTGGATCCTGACCTTTAGTAAGACAGGCTTTGACCTCGTTTAGCTCTAGTCTTGCTTGAGCCAAACTGTTTTGTGGATAACCACCTATGGAATAACTTTTTTCTTTGCCTTCAATGCGATATTTGATGCGCCAAATAGCAGTTTGGGTCTGGGTGATAAGTAAATAAAGGCCTCGACCATCTGCAAGCTTACTACCTGGGGCTGAGCGGTTGACGAAGCTCTTAATCCCTTTATCTGTAAGCTTTCCAGAAATACCCCCAACCATGTTTTTGACCCTGTTCGATTTTGCTCCAATACCCCCAATAATACCCCCAGCGTATTTGGATACAGCAGAATCTAGAAAGACCACAATGGGCGTACAGCCCTTTATCTACAAAGAAAAACGCCACCCTGGTGGGTGGCGTTGGACTGTTACGTACTACAAAATGGTGGAACCGGCGGGAATCGAACCCGCGTCCGCAAATCCTCCACAACAAGTTCTACATACTTAGTCATATCATTTAATTTAGCCAGCTAGGCACGGATTGACACGTTCCACGCTGACGATTCACTAAATTTTCGAATCATTCCCCGTGACATGAAATGATCTTATCTCTTGTAAATGACCCTGATCTAGCTTGCGCTAGCTGACCCAAGAGAGAATCAGTTCAGGGGCAACCGCAATTAAGCGGCTAGTGCGAAACGTTCGTCGTTTGCAGTTAAAACATTCCCATTGATTTACGAGATAACGGGTCCTCGGTATGCCCTTGATGCTTTGTAACCCACGTCGAAACCATGTCGGTCCCAGATTGCATGCTTAGGAAGCTCTATTTTAAAGCCGCCAGCTTTAAATTGTTGAATATCTTTTATTCCCTATTGGGAAAGATGATTTGCAGTAGCTCGAGAGGCTTATTGACGATGTAATCGGCTCCCCAAGCCTCTGGAGGCTCTTTACAGCCACAGTAGCCATATGCGGCTGCGACAGTCTTCATTCCTGCCGCTTTGCCTGCTAGAACATCTCTAATGTCATCGCCCACATAAAGCGATTTTGTAGGATCAACCTTGGCCATTCTGGCGGCGTGCAAGATAGGCTCAGGATGGGGTTTTGAATACGGTGTTGTATCGCCAGAAACGGTGGAAATAGCTCGTTGGTGCAAACCCATTAATTCAGTAAGAGGGTTGGTGAAACGCTCACTTTTATTTGTAACAATGCCCCAGGGGAGCTTGGCTTGATCCATTTGATCGAGTAAATGACTCATGTCATCGAATAATTTACTCTCTACCAGCAATGCTTTTTCATAATTACTGAAAAATTCATCGCGCAATAGAGTGAAATCCGCATGATCGGGGCTAATGCCAAAGGCGCCTTCGAGTAATCCGCGAGCACCAGCCGATGCATAGGGGCGCAGAAATTCATAAGGCTTGGGCTTAAGATTACGTGCAACCAGCAATTGATTGGTTGCCGCTACTAAATCAGGTGCGGTATCAGCTAACGTGCCATCTAAATCAAAAAAGATTCCGGCGTATGGGCTTAAAAGATTTCTCATGTATTGAATTATTTACGAACGGCAATCATATAGTTCACATCGACATCATCATTCAGGCTATAGACCTGAGTGAGTGGGTTGTAGCTCATACCCTTCATGCCGAGCATTTCTAAGCCTGCATGACGTGTAAAAGCAACGAGTTCAGAGGGTTTGATGAATTTAGCGTATTCGTGAGTACCTCTGGGTAGTAATTTCAGAATGTATTCAGCGCCAATAATGGCAAATAAGTAGGACTTAGGGCTGCGGTTGAGGGTGCTAAAAAATAACGTGCCACCAGGCTTACAAAGTTTGGCGCAAGCGCGCACCACTGAAGCTGGGTCCGGTACATGTTCAAGCATCTCCATGCAAGTCACTACATCGTATTGTTCGGGCTGCTCATCAGCCAACGCTTCGGCCGAGATAGAGCGATAGGTGAGGTTTGCGCCCACTTCTAATGCGTGCAATTCAGCAACCTTAAGTGCTTTTTCTGATAAATCAATACCGGTTGTGTCTGCGCCTGATTGAGAAATGGATTCCGCCAAGATGCCGCCGCCGCAACCAATATCAACAACCTTCTTGCCTTCCAGGCTAACAAAGGACTTAATCCAGTTCAAGCGCAGTGGGTTGATGGCATGCAGGGGTTTGAATTCACTATTAGGGTCCCACCAACGATGGGCTAGAGCGCTAAATTTGGCGATTTCTGACTGGTCGACGTTCATATGAATTGCTTATCTGTAAGGCTATAGGAGAAGTTTATGAATATAGCGGAAATAAAAAAGCCCGCTAGAAGCGGGCTTTTTTACAAGTAAAGTGAATTACTTAGCTGCTGTACCAACAACTTCGATGTCAGTACGGCGGTTCTTAGCGCGGCCTTCAGCAGTTGCATTTGATGCAACTGGATTGCTCTTGCCTTTTGATTCTGTGTAGATACGGCTACCGTCAACACCTTTGCTTGTCAGGTAAGTCTTAACTGACTGAGCACGACGCTGACCGAGGGCCATGTTGTATGCATCTGTACCAACGCTGTCAGTGTTACCTACAGCGATGATTACTTCTAACTTAATTTTCTTCAAGTCAGCAGCGATCTTGTCCAATGTAGCTTTACCTTCTGGTTTCAAATTAGACTTATTGAAGTCATAAAGTGTGTCAGCTTGCAAAGTGATTTTGCTTTGGCTAACGCCAGCAGCAGCAGCAGCAGTCAACGCACCGTCACAACCTTTAGCTGCAGTAGCAGGTGTCCAGTTGTTATCGCGCCAGCACAATGTGCCATCGCCGTTTTTCCAGTTTAGGGCGCCATCGCCGTTTTGCCAGTTATCAGAAGCCATCGCTGCAGTAGCAGAAACAGTAATAACAGAAGCGAGCAACACTCTTAGGGTTTTGTTCATTTTTAGTCCTCAAAAATCTCTTTTTTAATTAAAGTCAAACTTAAATGTAATTCGCCCTACCTTGATGCAAAAACTGCAAAGCGACACATCTCAATTTCGTACAAACTGACAGAATCTTAGCATAGGGCCTACCTGTCATCAAAATGATATTATTTCTAGATGGAACAAGCCGCTAAAGAAACACTACCAATATCCCTCGAAGACGAAATGCGGCGGTCCTATTTGGACTACGCAATGAGCGTCATCGTCGGCAGAGCCCTGCCAGACGTGCGTGACGGCCTCAAGCCGGTTCACCGCCGGGTCTTATTCGCAATGTATGAATTAAACAACGATTGGAACCGAGCTTACAAAAAATCTGCCCGCATAGTTGGCGATGTAATCGGTAAATACCATCCGCACGGTGATTCTGCGGTGTATGACACGATCGTTCGGATGGCCCAGGACTTCTCTCTGCGCTATATGCTGGTTGATGGGCAGGGTAACTTTGGCTCCGTAGATGGCGATAACGCTGCTGCAATGCGCTATACCGAGATCCGTCTCCGCAAGATAGCTCATGAGCTTTTGGCCGATTTGGACAAGGAAACTGTCGATTTTGGGCCGAATTACGACGGTAGCGAGAAAGAACCCTTGATTCTGCCTGCCAAAGTGCCTAATTTGCTCATAAATGGCAGTTCTGGCATTGCTGTAGGTATGGCGACCAATATCCCCCCTCATAACCTCGATGAGGTGGTTACAGCCTGTTTGCACGTGCTGCACAACCCTGAATGCACAATTGATGAGCTCATTGAGATCATCCCAGCCCCGGATTTCCCAACCGCCGGCATCATTTATGGCGTTCAAGGGGTTCGCGAGGGTTATCGCACTGGCCGCGGCCGTGTGGTTATGCGCGCTAAGACTCACTTTGAAGATTTGGATAAGGGCGCGCGTCAAGCCATCATTGTTGATGAGTTGCCGTACCAGGTAAATAAAAAGAACTTGCTCGAGCGCATCGCTGAGTTAGTGAATGAGAAAAAAGTAGAAGGTATTTCTGATTTACGTGATGAATCAGATAAATCCGGTATGCGCGTTGTTATCGAATTGAAGCGCGGTGAAGTGCCTGAAGTTGTTCTTAATAATTTATATAAGAGTACACAGCTCCAAGATAACTTCGGTATGAACATGGTGGCATTGGTAGATAACCAACCACGCTTGTTGAACTTGAAGCAGATGCTTGAGTACTTCTTGCAGCATCGTCGTGAAGTAGTGACACGTCGTACGATTTTTGAATTGCGTAAAGCACGTGATCGTGGCCATGTCTTAGAAGGCTTGGCTGTTGCATTGGCAAACATCGATGAGTTCATTGCGCTTATTAAAGCTGCTGCGAACCCTGTGATTGCTAAGCAAGAATTGATGGGCAAAGCTTGGGATTCATCGATGGTGCGTGAGATGTTGGCACGTGCTGAGACAGATACGCCAGGCGGCCGTAACGCCTATCGCCCAGAAGGATTGTTGCCTGAGTATGGTATGCAAACTACTGGCTTATATCGTCTCTCTGATAGTCAGGCGCAAGAAATTTTGCAGATGCGCTTGCAACGCTTGACTGGTCTTGAGCAAGACAAGATTGTTAACGAATACAAAGAAGTGATGTCAGAGATTTCTGACTTACTTGATTTGTTAGCAAAGCCAGAGCGTGTCACTCAAGTGATCGAATCCGAGTTGAAAGAAGTTCAAGCGGAGTTTGGTATTGCTGGTGGCGACACAGGTCGTCGCTCATTTATTGAGATGAATGCCACTGAACTCTTCACAGAAGATTTGATTACACCGCAAGACATGGTGGTGACGCTTTCAAATACTGGTTACATGAAGAGTCAGCCACTGAGTGAATACCGCGCACAAAAACGTGGTGGTCGCGGCAAGCAAGCTGCAGCCACTAAGAATGAAGATTGGATTGATACACTTTTCGTTGCGAACACCCATGACATTATTTTGTGCTTCTCCGATCGCGGTCGGATGTATTGGCTCAAAGTTTGGGAAGTGCCGCAAGGTAGTCGCACCTCTCGTGGCAAGCCAATCGTCAATATGTTCCCGTTAATTGAAGGCGAGAAGATCACTGTGATTCTGCCAATTAAGGGCTATCAAGATGATCATTACGTCTTTATGGCTACTAGCCTGGGCACTGTGAAGAAGACTCGCTTGTCGGATTTCTCAAATCCACGTAAGGCCGGCATTATTGCGGTTGACTTGAATGAAAACGACTTCTTAGTTGGTGCGGCGATTACTGATGGTCAGCACGACGTTATGTTGTTCTCTGACGCCGGTAAAGCAGTGCGCTTTGATGAGAATGATGTTCGCCCAATGGGTCGTACCGCACGCGGTGTGCGTGGCATGAACTTAGGCGAAGGTCATCAAGTGATCGCTATGTTGGTTGCTCCCGCAGAAGCAGCAGAAGGCGTTGAAGAGGCTGTGGTGGATGCAAACGGCATTGCAATTCCAAGTAGCGTATTGACGGCTACAGAGAATGGTTACGGTAAGCGTACGCCAATCGCTGAATATACGCGTCATGGTCGCGGTACGAAGGGCATGATTGCCATTCAGACTTCAGAGCGTAACGGTAAGGTGGTTGCTGCTGCCTTGGTATCTCCAGAAGATCAAATTATGTTGATCACTACTGGCGGCATCTTGGTACGTACTCGTGTTTCTGAAATCCGCGAAATGGGACGGGCCACTCAAGGCGTTACCTTGATCAACGTTGATGAAGGCACTCGCTTATCAGGCTTACAGCGTATTGCTGAGAGCGATTCGGACGAAGAGGTTGATGCTGATGGCGCAGAAGAAGGTGATGTATCTGCTGATCCAACAACCGACTCTAATGACGATACGGCAGGTGACGCTTAAGCGTCACCTTTAGACTAGACACATCATGACTTTTGACCGCCGCATTTTCAATTTCGCTGCGGGGCCCGCTACTTTGCCTGAAGAGGTGCTGAAGCAGGCTGCCGATGAAATGCTCAATTGGCGTGGGCTCGGTACGAGCGTGATGGAGATCAGTCACCGCAGTAAAGAGTTCATGGAAGTGTATGAAGAGGTGGTGCAAGATTTGCGCACCCTCATGAATATTCCTGATAATTATGAAATTTTGCTCTTACAAGGCGGTGGTCTTGGACAAAATGCAGCCATCCCCATGAACCTGATGCCTTTGGCCAAGAACGGACCGAGGGCGGATTACATCGTTACTGGCGTGTGGTCAGACAAATCCTATAAAGAAGCGCAGAAGTATGGCGCTGCAAATTTAGCCGCCTCTTCAGCCGCAGAAAAATTCAATACCATTCCGGCAAGATCAACTTGGAAGTTATCTGGTGATGCTGCTTATGTTCTCTACTGTGCCAATGAAACGATTGGTGGTGTTGAGTTCCCAGACGTGCCGGATGTTGGTGATGTTCCACTAGTTGCGGATATCTCTAGCAATATCCTTTCTAAAGAGATGGATGTAAGCAAGTGCGCCGTTTGGTTTGGTGGTGCGCAAAAGAATATCGGCCCTTCTGGCGTGACGATTGTGATTGTGCGTAAGGATTTAATTGGTCATAGCATGGGCATTACTCCCACGATTTGGGATTGGGCTGTGCAGGCCAGTACACAGTCGATGATCAATACGCCGCCGACATTTTCGATCTATATGGCTGGCCTAGGCTTTAAGTGGTTGCTTAAGCAAGGCGGAGTGAAAGCCATTGAAAAGCGCAATCAAGAAAAAGCGGATTTACTCTATAACTTCTTAGATCAAAGTAGCTTGTATGAGAATCGTGTCACCAAAGAATATCGCTCACGCATGAACGTGACTTTCTTCTTAAAAGATGAGAACCAGAATGCAGAGTTTTTGGCGCAATCAAACGCAGCTGGCTTGGTTGCCTTGCGTGGCCATAAAGCTGCAGGCGGTATGCGTGCCAGCATCTATAACGCAATGCCAATTGAGGGTGTAAAAGCCTTAGTTGAATTTATGCGCGACTTTGAAAGGCGGGCTTAATGAGTACTGAAGAACAGCGCTTAGCGCCCTTGCGGGAAAAAATTGACACGCTCGATGCGCAGATCTTGGATTTACTCACCCAGCGTGCACAAGCTGCGCAAGAAGTAGGCCATGTTAAAGGCGGATTCTCATCACCAGTATTTCGTCCTGAGCGTGAGCGCCAAGTTGTAGCACGCCTTCAAGAGATTAATAATGGCCCATTACTTTCAGATGGTATTGCTGCTATCTGGCGCGAAGTGATGTCTGCATGTAGAGCTTTGGAAGCTCGCCAAACCATTGCTTACCTTGGTCCAGTAGGAACATTTTCTGAGCAAGCAGCACAAACCTATTTTGGTCATTCCATCGCTGGCTTACCTTGCGCCAGTTTGGATGAAGTTTTTAAAGCGGTAGAAAAGGGCGCGGCACAATTTGGCGTAGTGCCTGTTGAGAACTCTAGTGAAGGTGCGATTTCTCGCACGTTGGATTTATTGCTTGACTCTTCTATGCGTATTAGCGGCGAAGTCGTATTGCCAATTCGTCATCACTTATTGACTAAGAGTGGCAAGCTTGATGGTGTAACGACCGTTTGCGCTCATGCTCAAGCATTGGCTCAGTGCCAGCAATGGTTAAGTGTGCATGCTCCACAATTAAAGCGTCAAGCAGTGAGTAGTAATGCGGAGGCTGCTCGCATGGCGGCAAGTGATCCTACTCTGGCTGCAATTGCTGGCGATCCTGCTCAAGAAGCTTATGGCTTGCAAGCAGTGGCTGCACAGATTCAGGATGATCCACACAATCGTACCCGTTTTGTTGTGGTCGGTAACTACGCCTGCCAGCCAACCGGTAAAGATCAGACCTCTTTAGTGCTCTCTGTTGATAACCAGCCTGGTGCCGTCCATCGTTTATTGGCGCCTTTGGCAAGGCATGGCGTCTCTATGAATCGCTTCGAATCTCGTCCTGCACGCAAAGGTACTTGGGAGTATCACTTCTATATTGATATAGCTGGCCATGCAGATGATGCGAAAGTAGTGAAGGCGCTTGAAGAGTTAAAAGGGGTTGCAGCGTTCTATAAGAACCTTGGCTCTTATCCTCACTCTACTTAATCCAAGATTAACTGTAAATAACTACGACATTAGTAAATAAATTAGTAAAGCTCGCATGACACCCAAGATTGGCTTAAAACATATTCACGCAATTGCCCCTTATGTTGGTGGGCGACCTATTAGTGAAGTTGCGCGCGAGTATGGTTTGGATGAAAGCAAAATTGTGAAGCTGGCTTCTAATGAAAATCCATTGGGCATGCCTAAGTCTGCCCAAGATGCCATGCTTAAGGCTGCGAGTGATTTAGGTCGCTACCCAGATTCCAATGGTTTTGAATTGAAGAATGTTTTGGCTGATCGATTGGGTGTGCCAACTGATTGGATCACCTTGGGTAATGGCAGTAACGATATTTTAGAATTGGCTGCACGTGCAGTAGCACAAGCAGGCGATGAGGTGATCTTCTCAAGGCACGCTTTTGCTGTTTATCCTTTGGCTACCCAGGCTGTTGGCGCCAAGGCAATTGAAGTGGCTGCTACTGATATTTATGGCCACGACCTACCAGCCATGTTGGCGGCAATCAAAGCATCTGGCGACAAGGCGAAGTTGGTGTTTGTGGCTAACCCCAATAATCCTACTGGTAGCTATTTGACGGCTAAAGAGATTGAAGACTTTTTAGTTGCAGTTCCGTCTAATGTAGTTGTTGTACTTGATGAAGCCTATAACGAGTACCTCACGCCTGAGCAACGCTACGATGCAATTGCTTGGGTAAAGCGCTTCCCTAATATGATTTTGTCGCGCAGCTTCTCCAAGGCTTATGGCTTGGCCGGTCTGCGCATTGGTTATGGCGTTGCACAACCCCACTTAACTGATCTTCTGAATCGAATTCGTCAGCCGTTTAATGTAAATAGTTTGGCTCAGGCTGCTGCTATTGCAGCCTTTCAGGACAAAGAATTTTTGCAGCAAGGTTTTGAGCTCAATCGCGCTGGTTATACCCAGCTCACCAAAGCTTTCGATGAACTAGGTTTACGCTATCTGTCCTCTGCAGGCAACTTTGTTCTTGTCAAAGTGGGTGATGATGACCAAGCTGGTACTCGTATTAATTTGGAATTACTTAAGCGCGGCATCATCGTTCGTCCAGTGGGTAACTATGGTTTGCCACAGTGGTTACGCATCTCGATTGGTTTGCCAGAAGAAAATGCAGCATTCATTGATGCTCTAAAACAAATACTTTCCTAATGACCATCATTAATCCAGCAAGCAATTACGGTACCGTCACCATCGTTGGAGTTGGTTTGATTGGCGCCTCTTTGGGCTTAGCGCTAAAGCGGGCTGGCGTAGTAACTCAGGTTTTAGGCGTTGGTCGCAGTAAAGAAAATTTAGAGCAAGCGCAAAAGATGGGTGCGATTGATGGTGTGGTGGATTTGGTTGAGGCAGCAAAACAATCTGATGTGATTGTGCTTTGCGTACCGGTAGCTCAAATGCGCGCTGCCTTTGAGGAGATGGAGCCGCATCTTGAGCCTCGCACCATGATTACTGATGCTGGCAGCACTAAGGGTGACGTCATCCTGGCTGCTAAAGAAGTATTGGGCAAGAAGGCTTGTCAATTTGTGCCAGCACATCCGATTGCAGGAGGTGCACAGCATGGCGCTGCGGCTGCTAAAGCGGATTTATTTCAAGGCAAGCAAGCCATTATTTGTCCTTTGCAGGAAAACTCACCTGAAGATACCGCCTTGATCACTGGCTTTTGGGAATCTGTTGGTTCTGAGGTGAAAAAGATTGGTGTCGTGCAGCACGATGCGATTTACGCTGCTGTTTCTCATCTCCCACATCTACTGTCATATGCCTTAATGGCTAGCGTGGTGAACTCAGAAGATGCTGAGCAAAAGTTGAGCCATGTTGGTGCTGGTTTTAAAGATTTCACACGCATTGCTTCATCCAGCCCAGAGATGTGGCGCGATATTTGCTTGGGTAATCGCACCGCCATCCTAAAGGAATTAGATCAATATCTATTGATCGTCAACCACATGCGCAAACTCGTTGCTGAAGGTGATGGCGCAGGTTTGGAAAAATTATTCAACAAGGCGAGCAAAGCACGTCAAGACTTGGACGTCCTTTAATGAGCGGTTTACCAGATATTAGTATTGGGCCATTTCAGCTAGCGCAAGGCTCGATTGTGTTGCCAGGCTCGAAAAGTATTTCTAACCGCGCCTTGTTATTAGCAGCCTTATCCACCGGCACAACTACCCTCAAAAATTTATTAGATGCGGATGACACTCAGGTGATGCGCAGTGCCTTGCGTCAGCTCGGCTTATCTGTAACAGATAAAGATGACAAGGTATGCGTCGTTGAGGGTTGTGGTGGCAAGTTTCCAGTACAGGACGCAGACCTCTTTATGGGTAATGCCGGTACTGCGATGCGTCCGTTAACTGCCGCTTTAGCAATGCAAGGCGGCAACTACCGTCTATCTGGTGTTGCTCGCATGCACGAAAGACCTATTCGGGATTTGGTCGATGGTCTACGTCAAGTGGGCGCAAAGATCGACTATGAATTACAAGCAGGCTATCCGCCAATCAAAATCTTGGCGGCAGATATTCAGATTAAAGATGTTGTTAAGGTGCGCGGTGATGTATCAAGTCAGTTCTTAACAGCGTTACTCATGGCTTTGCCATTGGTGGCAAATGAGCCTGTGCGTATTGAAGTGATTGGCGAATTGATTTCTCGTCCGTACATCGATATCACTTTGAAGTTGATGGCGCGCTTTGGCGTAACGGTTGCTTGTCCTGATAAGCAGTCATTCATTATTCCTGCAA
This sequence comes from Polynucleobacter sp. MG-28-Ekke-A2, assembly GCF_035012985.1. Taxonomy (NCBI): domain Bacteria; kingdom Pseudomonadati; phylum Pseudomonadota; class Betaproteobacteria; order Burkholderiales; family Burkholderiaceae; genus Polynucleobacter; species Polynucleobacter sp. MG-28-Ekke-A2. Next base: position 12,930 of record NZ_JAYGQU010000016.1, read on the forward strand.
AACATTCTGATGTGGTTTACAAAAGTCCAGGTCAGTTATCCGTAGAGGGTGATGCTTCTTCTGCCTCCTACTTTTTGGCTCTAGGCGCCATAGGTGGTGGCCCAGTTAAGGTATTAGGGGTTGGCAAAGATAGTATTCAAGGCGATGTGGCATTTGCCGATGCGCTTGCGCTGATGGGTGCAAAAATTAATGCAGGCGAAGATTGGATTGAAGTGTCTGGCGTGAAAAATGCCAATGGCAAACTCAACGGCATCACGATTGATTGCACTGAAATTCCGGATGCAGCGATGACCTTGGCTGTGGCTGCATTGTTTGCAGAAGGCCCAACACGTTTAAATAATATTGCTAGCTGGCGCGTTAAAGAAACAGATCGCATTGCGGCAATGGCGAAAGAATTGAAAAAAGTTGGTGCAATCGTTGAAGAAGGTGTTGACTACATTGTTGTGCAAGCTCCTGCATTACCCAGTGACTGGAAGTCTCCGATTGAAGGTATTGATACCTATGATGACCATCGTATGGCCATGTGTTTCTCACTTGCTGCATTTGGCCCAAATGCGCTCAAGATCAATGATCCTAATTGCGTAGCAAAAACCTTCCCGACTTACTTCGCAGAGTTTGCAAAGGTAGTGAACTAAGTTCATGAGATCTTTCCCAGTCATTGCTATTGATGGTCCAACTGCTTCGGGCAAAGGTACTGTTGCCTCGCTCGTTGCAGAAAAGCTGGGCTTTCATTATTTGGATAGCGGCGCGCTCTACCGCTTAGTGGCTTTAGCCAGCGAAAAACAGAGAATTGACGTTAAAAATGGCTCAGAACTTGGACTTTTAGTCCCTAAATTCTTGATTTCATTCAAAAATGGGCAGATTTTTCTGAATGGCGAGGATGTCACAGATGCTATTCGCACTGAAAATATAGGATTAAGGGCCTCTGCTTTAGCCGTCCACCCTGAGGTGAGATCTGCTTTAGTGGGCCTGCAGCGCGGTTTTCGCCAATCTCCTGGGCTGGTAGCCGATGGCAGGGATATGGCAAGTGTCATATTCCCAGACGCTGTTTTGAAGGTTTTCTTGACTGCAACGGCAGCTGCCAGAGCCGAACGTCGCTATAAGCAATTGATAGCTAAGGGAATTTCTGCTAAACTTGAGGACTTGCTGCAAGATTTGCAGGAGCGCGATGCCAGAGATAGTAGTCGAGGTACCGCACCCTTGTTAGTTGCAGATGGTGCGAAAGTGCTTGAAACATCAGATTTATCTATAGATCAAGCAGTTAAGACGGTTTTGGATTGGTATCAATCAACAATCGCCTAGTTCGTATGTAGTTGGCTGTAAGCAGTAGTTTTGGTGTCTTAAGAAACTCCACAACGCGACTTTTCATTAGCGTGTTTCTTGAAGACTTTTTTAACCTAACCCGTCAGGCCTTCTGGCGGCACAAAGTGAATACACATGTCTGAATCATTTGCAGAATTATTTGAAGAATCATTAACCCGATCGAATATGAAGACCGGCCAAGTTATTTCGGCTGAAGTTCTTCGCATCGACCATAACTTCGTCGTTGTTAACGCTGGCTTAAAGTCTGAAGCGTTTATTCCTGTTGAAGAATTCCATAACGACGCTGGCGAGATTGAAGTAGCTCCTGGCGATTTCGTTTCTGTTGCTATTGACGCTCTTGAGAACGGCTATGGCGACACCATCCTTTCCCGTGATAAAGCGAAACGCTTGGCATCATGGATGAACTTGGAAAAAGCGCTTGAGCAAGCGGAGATCGTTACCGGTACTGTTACTGGTAAGGTTAAAGGCGGCTTGACTGTAATGGTTAACGGTATCCGCGCATTCTTGCCTGGATCACTCGTTGATACACGTCCAATCAAAGACACCAGCCCTTACGAAGGTAAGACGATGGAGTTCAAGGTTATCAAGCTTGACCGTAAGCGTAACAACGTAGTGTTGTCACGTCGTGCAGTGGTTGAAGCTAGCCAAGGTGAAGAGCGTGCTAAGTTGATGTCTAACCTTAAAGAAGGCGCAGTAGTTACTGGCCTCGTTAAGAACATCACCGATTACGGTGCGTTCGTTGACCTGGGCGGTATCGATGGCCTCTTGCACATCACTGACTTGGCATGGCGTCGTGTGCGTCACCCAAGTGAGATGTTGACTGTTGGTCAAGAAGTTACCGCGAAGATTTTGAAGTTTGATCAAGAAAAGAACCGTGTTTCACTCGGCGTGAAACAGCTTGGTGATGATCCATGGGTTGGTATCGCTCGTCGTTACCCACCAAACACCCGTTTATTCGGCAAAGTAACTAACTTGACTGATTACGGCGCATTCGTTGAAATCGAATCTGGTATTGAAGGTTTGGTACACGTTTCTGAAATGGACTGGACTAACAAGAACGTTGCTCCAAGCAAAGCTACTGCATTAGGAACCGAAGTTGAAGTAATGGTTCTGGATATTGATGAAGACAAGCGTCGTATTAGCTTGGGCATCAAGCAGTGCAAAGCTAATCCATGGGAAGAGTTTTCACGTGCTCAACAAAAAGGCGATAAGTTATCTGGCGCAATCAAGTCTATTACTGACTTTGGCGTGTTCATTGGCTTGCCTGGCGGTATCGACGGTTTAGTTCACCTCTCAGACCTTTCATGGAATGAGCCAGGCGAAGAAGCTGTTAAGAAATACAAAAAAGGTGATGAAGTTGAAGCCACTGTATTGGCAATTGATGTTGAGAAAGAGCGTATCTCTCTCGGTATTAAGCAATTGTCTGGCGACCCATTCAACAACTACACATCTGTCAGCGACAAGGGTAGCCTCGTAACTGGTACTGTGAAAGCGGTTGATGCTAAGGGTGCAACAATTCACTTGGCTGATGAAGTTGAAGCTTATTTACGTGCTTCTGAGATCTCAACAGATCGCGTTGAAGATGCACGTAATGTATTGAAAGAAGGCGATAGCGTTACTGCGATGATCATTAATATTGATCGCAAGTCACGCGTTATCAATCTTTCAATCAAAGCAAAGGACAGCTCTGATCAACAAGATGCAATGAGCAAGCTCCAAGGGGATGCGCAGTCTGGCACAACCAATTTGGGCGCTTTGTTAAAAGCAAAATTGGATAATCAAGGCTAAATCAATATCGCCGCTTTCCACTAGGAAGGCGGCGATTTTTTATTGATAGATCATGACAGATCAAGAGCAACAAGCAATCACCCGCTCCGAACTAGTGGAGAGCCTCGCGGAACAGTTTCCGCAGCTTCTACCTGGGGATGTGGAGTTGGCGGTAAAAACTTTGTTGGACACAATGACTCATGCTTTGGCTGAGGGCAAGCGTATCGAGTTGCGCGGCGTGGGAAGTTTTGTACTTCACCATCGTCCTGCACGCACTGGTCGCAATCCAAAGTCTGGTGAGAAAGTATTGATCCCAGAAAAACGCGTTCCGCACTTTAAGCCTGGCAAAGAATTGCGTGAGCGAGTAGATTACAAGCCGTTGAAGCAGGCGGGCCCCAAAGAGGGTTCTGGTGCCTAAGATTCAGGCTCAACCTCAGTGGTCCATTCGGGCCATTTTTTTATTTAAATTCTGCACGCTATGATTCAGATAGCTACTCCTTGGTTATTGCTGCTGCCAGTCATGTTTGGCATCGGTTGGTTAGCGGCCCGCTGGGACTTGCGTCTTGAAAACCGCATGGATGAGCGTGAGCGCATGCGTCAGCAGCGATCTACCTTTAAAGGTTTGAGTCTTTTGCTCAATGAGCAACCTGATCAAGCGATTGAAACCTTGGTCAAAATTGCCCAGTTAGATCCAGAGACTATTGAGTTGCATTTCTCATTAGGTAATTTATTTCGCCGTCGTGGTGAAACAGAGCGAGCTATTCGCATTCATCAACACTTAGCCAATCGCGATGATTTAAAACCACGTGATCGTGATCATGCTGCCTATGAGTTAGGTAGGGACTTTTTGCGCGCAGGCTTGCTTGACCGCGCCGAAGCCTCGTTAAATCGCGTAGGTGATGGCAAGTATGCCGAGCCTGCAAAAGAAAGCTTGTTGGAGATGTATCAAATTGAGCATGATTGGAAAAAAGCCATCATTGCTGCAAGTGAACTTGAAGGACTGCAAGGTAAATCGCATCATACTGAAATTGCTCAATTTCACTGTGAGCTTGGTCAAGAGGCTTTACGTCGCAAAGACTTGGTTGAGGCGGAGCAATCAATCCACCGTGCTCTACAGGCTGTCCCAAATCATGCACGCGCTTTGATCTTGCAAGGCGATTATTTGATGGCAATGGATCGCCCTGCTCAAGCGATTGAGGCTTGGAGTCTGATTGCCAGCTCTCACCCTGCTTATATGCATTTGTTGGCTGATCGTTGGATGGTTGCTCACGCAGCGGTTAATAAAGAGAGCGAGGGCTTAGATCGCCTCTGTGAATTGTTAAAAACTCAAGCCACTGGTGAGTTGCTCGATATTGTGCATAAGCACCTCATGAAAATTCGGGGTCCACAGACAGCAAGTGCGATGTTATCTGATGTCATGCAGCATTCGCCGACTTTGATTGCTTTGTCTAAGATGGCTGAAACTCGCCTTGCATTGGAGGAGGGTAGTGCCAGCCCAGAAAGACTCTTGGAATTACAGTCTATTCTGAATCTTTTGCGTCAGCGCACCACCAGCCTAGCTCGCTACACTTGTGGTAATTGCGGATTTAGAGCGAGAAGATTTTATTGGCAATGTCCTGGCTGTAATCATTGGGAGGCATACTCCCCGAGACGGAGTGAGGGTGCGGCACCTAGCGGCCCTTCCATGTAAAGATTTGGAGAGAAATTGAAAGTCACCATCATCGGTAGTGGTTACGTAGGCCTTGTTACTGGCGCATGCCTAGCTGAGCAGGGTAATAACGTCTTTTGTGTCGATGTCGATTCCAAAAAGATCGAGATTCTCAACTCTGGCGGCGTTCCTATTTATGAGCCTGGTCTTAAAGAGATGATTGAGCGCAATCGCGCTGCAGGTCGTTTACAGTTCTCTACTGATATTGCTGCCTCAGTTGCTCATGGTGAAATTCAATTTATTGCAGTAGGTACACCTCCAGATGAAGATGGCTCAGCTGATCTTCAATATGTCGTAGCAGCAGCGCGCAATATTGGTCGTCACATGACTACCCCTAAAGTGATTGTCGATAAATCGACTGTGCCAGTCGGTACTGCCGATAAAGTAAGTGCAGCGATTACCGAAGAATTAGAAAAAAGAAACTTATCTCCTGAGTTATGCTCTGTAGTCTCCAATCCTGAGTTCCTCAAAGAAGGTGCTGCAGTAGAAGACTTTATGCGTCCCGACCGCATTGTGATCGGTACTGAAAATACCCCAGCTGGATTGCACGCCAAAGAACAGATGCGTAAGCTCTACGCCCCCTTTAATCGTCACCATGAGCGTACCTACTACATGGATGTTAAAAGTGCTGAGCTCACTAAATACGCAGCTAATGCCATGTTGGCTACCCGCATTTCCTTTATGAACGAGCTGGCCAACTTGGCTGACTTAGTAGGCGCTGATATTGAAGCAGTGCGCCAAGGTATTGGTTCGGACTCTCGTATTGGTTATGGCTTTTTGTATTCAGGTACCGGCTATGGCGGCTCCTGCTTCCCTAAGGACGTGTCCGCCTTATCCAAAACCGCTAAAGAGCATGGGCGAGATCTCAAGATCCTGGATGCCGTAGAAGCTGTGAACGAATTGCAAAAGTACATTTTGGTCGAAAAGATCGAAAAGCGCTTTGGTAGTGACCTCAATGGTATGAAGTTTGCACTCTGGGGTTTAGCCTTTAAACCCAATACTGACGATATGCGCGAAGCGCCTAGTCGTGTGATTATTCAAGAACTCGTTAAACGCGGGGCTACCATAGTAGCTCATGATCCCGTATCCATGCCAGAAGCTAAGCATTGCCTGGATGTAGACTTTCAGGGCAACCCAACAGGCCTTGCCCAAGTATCGATGACCGATGACCCCATGAGCGCTCTAGATGGTGCTGACGCTCTAGTGATTGTGACTGAGTGGAAAGCCTTTAGAAGCCCAGATTTTGAGCAAGTGATGCAAAAACTCAAGCGCCCAGTGATCTTTGACGGTCGCAATCTCTATGAGCCCGCTTCTATGCAAGAATTGGGTATTGAGTACCACGGTATTGGTAGACATAATTAAAGTAGATGCAAATGGAAAAAGCAAACCGAGAACAGTTCTCTAAAGCCCGCTTATTAGTGGTGGGCGATGTCATGTTAGATCGCTACTGGTTTGGTGATACCAATCGTATTTCTCCTGAAGCTCCTGTGCCGGTGGTACAGGTAGGCAAGATTGATGAGCGACTTGGCGGTGCTGCCAACGTAGCTCGTAACGTAGCTGCACTCGACGCCAAAGCAACTATTCTCGGTATTGTTGGTAATGATGAACCTGGCAAGCGTGTAGTTGAGCTCTTAAAGGCCGGTGGCGTAGATAGTCAATTAGAAATTGATGCAGACGCTCCCACTATTGTGAAACTCCGTGTAATTGCTCGTCAGCAACAACTCATTCGCTTGGACTTCGAAGAAACCCCCAGTGCAAAAGCGCTTGCTCATAAATTAGAGCGTTTTGAAAAACTCGTTGGTGCTGCTGACGTAGTAATACTTTCCGATTACGGCAAAGGCGCATTGGGCCAAGTAGCTCATATGATTGAGCAGGCTAGAGCACAAAACAAAATGATCCTGGTTGATCCTAAGGGTGAAGACTATGAGAAGTATCGAGGCGCCACTGTTTTAACGCCTAACCGTAGTGAATTACGTCAAGTGGTTGGTCAATGGACGAGCGAAGAAGACTTGACTAAGAAAGCTCAAAACCTTAGAAAGTCTCTGGACTTACAAGCCTTGCTGCTAACGCGCTCTGAGGACGGGATGAGTCTATATACCGAATCCGGTGTGAGTCATGTCAAAGCACAGGCGCGTGAGGTGTTTGATGTATCTGGTGCTGGCGATACTGTGATTGCAACATTGGCTGTGGCATTAGCTGCGAAGTGGCCTTTAGAAAAAGCCATGGCACTTGCAAATCGTGCAGGTGGCATCGTTGTTGGTAAGCTAGGAACTGCAACCGTTACTTCAGAGGAATTACAGTGACTATTATCGTAACCGGAGCAGCTGGATTTATTGGTGCCAATATTGTTCAAGCGCTCAATGTGCGTGGCGAGAAAAATATCATTGCAGTAGATGATCTTCGTCCTGCAGACAAGTATCGCAATCTTGCTGATTTAGACATTATTGATTACCTTGATAAAGACGAGTTTCTAGAGGCATTCAGAAGTGGTCGTTTTGGTAAGGTGAGGGCCGTGTTTCATGAAGGAGCTTGCTCCGACACCATGGAAACAGATGGTATTTTCATGATGGCGAACAACTATCGCTACACCATGGACCTGTTAGATATTTGTACTGAGCAAAAGGTTCAATTGCTTTATGCCTCTTCTGCGGCTACCTATGGTGGCTCAGATGTATTTGTAGAGAGCCGTGAGCACGAGAAGCCGCTTAATATTTATGGCTACTCCAAGTTTTTATTCGATCAAGTGATGCGAAAGCGTTTTGCAGAAAAGGCAAATACAGCACAGGTTGTTGGCTTTCGTTACTTCAATGTCTATGGTCCGCGTGAGTCACATAAGGGCCGTATGGCTTCGGTTGCCTTTCATCAGTACCACCAATACAAAGCCAAGGGTCATGTGAAATTGTTTGGTGAGTACGGTGGTTATGCGCCTGGTGAGCAAAGTCGCGACTTTGTATCAGTTGAAGATGTAGTCAAGGTAAACCTCTTCTTTCTGGACCACCCAGAAATCAGTGGCATCTTCAACTTAGGTAGTGGTCGTGCGCAACCGTTTAATGATGTAGCCCATGCGGTCGCTAACTCCATGCGTAAGCTGGATAAAGCAGCCCCTGCAAGCCTACAAGAATTGGTTAAAGAAAAAGCGATTGAGTACATTCCATTCCCGGATGCGCTCAAGGGCAAATACCAGTGCTTTACTCAAGCTGATCTCACCAAACTCAGAGCAGCTGGCTATACGGAGCCCTTCTTAAATGTTGAGCAGGGCGTAGGAAGATATATTGAGTGGTTGGAAGCCAATTCTGGTTTCTTGGCTAACCCTTTGTAAGTCAGTCAACAGAAGTAGTTTCTCTTCGTTGTAAACGATCCACGCACACTTTGTGTTCGTGGATTTTTTTATTCACTACCGGAGAGAAGATGACAAGAAATTTAAATGTAGATAAATTTTGGAATTTAGTTCGAGCTGCGGCTGCAACTTTCACCTTATTGGCTTCAAATACTGGGTTGGTATATGCCTCGCCCATTAATGTCAATACTGCCACTCAAACGGAGCTTGAGAGCATCAAGGGAATTGGTCCAGCTAAAGCAAAAACAATTATTGCTGAGCGTTTGGATGGCGGCCATTTTCAAGATGCCAATGACCTACAGAAGCGGGTTCGTGGCATTGGCATGAAATCGGTAGAAAAAATGGTGGATAACGGCTTAACGATTGAAGCCCCCAGCTCTTTTCGGGAGCCGAATGGTCGAACCAAGAAAGAGGGTGGGGCCTCTAGCCGACGCCATTCGCGTAATCAAGCTAGTCCTCGTAATCAGCAGGAGCGTATGGGAGCAAGTCGCAGAAATTAAACCCTTCCGTGTGTAAGGCGGCTTATGGCTAAAATGGCTTCATGAGCAAACCTTCCTACCTTACTATTTCACAGACTGTGGGCAATACTCCCTTAGTTCGTTTGCAGCGTATTCCTGGTTTAGAAAACGACAACCGCAATAATGTGATCTTGGGTAAGTTGGAAGGAAATAATCCAGCCGGGTCGGTAAAGGACCGACCTGCGCTGTCGATGATTTCACGCGCACAAGAACGCGGTGAGATTAAACCTGGCGATACATTAATTGAGGCAACTAGCGGTAATACAGGTATTGCTTTAGCAATGACCGCAGCCATGCTCGGTTACAAAATGATTTTAGTCATGCCAGAAAATCAAAGCATTGAACGTCGTCAAAGTATGGCGGCTTATGGCGCTGAATTAATATTGACCGCAGCCTCTGGCGGCATGGAATTTGCCAGAGATTACGCCTTGCAGCTACAAAGAGAAGGACGCGGTAGATTGCTCGATCAATTTGCCAATCCTGACAATCCTAGAGCACATATAGAGACTACTGGGCCAGAAATTTGGCGAGACACTGATGGGCAGATTACCCATTTTATATCCGCCATGGGAACAACTGGAACCATCACGGGAGTCTCCACTTATCTGAAGTCCATGAATCCTGCGATTCAGATTATTGGCGCACAACCAGAAGAGGGCTCTCAAATTCCCGGCATTCGGAAGTGGGCGCCGGCATATCTGCCTAAGATTTATCAAGGTGATCGCGTTGATTTAATTGAGTATGTTTCGCAAGCAGATGCAGAGGAGATGGCGCGTCGCTTGGCAGCACAAGAGGGTATTTTCTGCGGCATTTCTGCTGGAGGTGCTTTGGTAGTGGCTTTACGTATAGCCCGTCAAGTTGAAAATGCCACGATCGTCTTTATTGTCTGCGACCGTGGTGACCGCTACCTATCTACCGGCGTTTTTCCGGCCTAAGACTTTGCTTTTTTCTTGGGGTTGGATTTCTTGGATTTAGACTTTTCAGTAGTTGCTTTTGGCCCACTGGCTTTGCTTGGGTTTTCTACTGGCACAACACTTTGGTTTTTATATCCTAGGGCTTGGGCAAACTCAGCAACACTTTGCGCATAGAAATAACTGCGGTTGTATTGCACTATCGTCAGAAAATTATTTAAGCCAACAAAATATTGCACTTGGTCTACACCATCTTTATCTGGATACGGTAGGTCAACGATGAAAGCTTTGCTTTGTGGCTCTACACCACCACTTTGAAGATCGCCTTGTTGTTGAGTCAAGATTCCTTTTTCAATGAGCTCTTGAACCGTATATTTCAGCTGCGGCTCACCATCAGCCAATGCTTTCGCCTGACCAATACCATTAGCTTGAGCTGGAAATGAAATCGGCATACCGGGTTGCCAGCCATGTTTTTTCATGAAGTTGGCAACACTCGCAATAGCGTCCTTAGGGCTTTGCTTTAAATCAATTTGGCCATCGCCGTCACCATCGACTGCAAAGCTGCGAATACTGCTGGGCATGAACTGGGGTAGACCGATGGCGCCAGCATAAGAGCTATTCTGATTTAGACAGGCATTAAAGCGTGCGCTATTGATGCCTTGACTGCTGTTCTTGGAGGGTAACTTGCCACCCGCCCCAGTCCAGCACATTAGGATGAGTTCTTTGAGTTGATCCTTGAAGAGCTGTTCGCGTGCAGGTTTGTTAGGGGTATCTGGGTAACTAAAGGCGAGAGTGGACAGAACGTCTTTCACTCTGAAATTGCCGGTTTGGCGCCCATAGATGGTTTCGATGCCAATAATGGCCACAATAATCTCAGCTGGCACCCCTGACTCTTGTTCAACTTGACTCAAAAAGGCTTGATTTTGATCCCAAAAGACCCTGCCAGCCTTAAGGCGTACAGGCTCAATAAAGCGTTTACGATAAGCCAGCCAGTTTTTCTTAAATGTACCCGATGGGGGTAATACCAATTTCCGAATTGAGGGAACCGTTTTAGCATCTAGGAAGCCCATTTCTAGGGCTGGGAGTGGGATTTCTTGGTTTTGTGAGACCTGGTTAAGGAGTTCGTTGAGGTTCTGGCTAAAACGCGCCTCGGTAGCGGCATCGTCAGTCTGGTTTACGATGGGCTGTTGCGATTGGGTTGGCTGTGTGGGGGTGCTAGAGCACCCTGCTAACGCAAGAGCAAGCAGTAAGTAGGAGACATGAAAGTTCATGCAGTAAGTCTTGGATTTTCGAATGTTGAGCACGTTTAATTAGATTATAAAAATTACAAATTTGCTATTGAGGATTTCGAGTAATGACAACAGGATACATAACTCATCCAGACTTTCTGAAACATGAGATGGGAAGCCATCATCCAGAGTGTCCAGAGAGAATTCAGGCGATTAATGATCAGCTGATTCGCAGCGGTGTTGATCAATTTTTGCATCATTTAGATGCGCCATTGGCAACCGAAGACCAATTGGAATTGGTCCATAGTCCTGACCACGTTTCTTTTGTTCGGGATCGTGCCCCAGAGAGTGGGTATTTCATGCTCGATGGTGACACCATCATGAATCCTCATACTTATAGAGCATCACTCAGAGCGGCAGGCGCTGCTATTGCAGGCGTAGATGCTGTGATGAAGGGTGAGGTTGAGAACGTATTTTGTGCCGTAAGACCGCCAGGACATCATGCGGAGCCAACGCGTTCTATGGGTTTTTGTTTATTTGATAACGTGGCGATTGCTGCGCGATATGCAATGGAAACATACGGCATTGAGCGTGTCGCCATCATTGATTTTGATGTCCATCATGGCAACGGTACTGAAGCTGCTTTTTTCAATGACCCTAATGTCTTGATGTGTAGCTTCTTCCAGCACCCTTTTTATCCATACAGCGGCCTTGATCATGCTAACAATATGGTGAATGTGCCTTTGCCCGCTGCGACTCGGGGCGATGTGGTGCGCTCCATTGTGGAAGAGCAATGGTTGCCAGCTTTGCGTAATTTTGAGCCTGAGCTCATTATGATTTCAGCAGGGTTTGATGCTCATCGCGAGGATGATTTGGGTCAGATGGGCTTGGTAGAGGATGACTATGTCTGGATTACCAAACGTTTAAAAGAAATTGCTAGCGACTATGCGCAAGGACGCATTGTTAGTTGCTTAGAGGGTGGTTATAACCTCTCGGCATTAGGCCGCAGCGTAGTGGCTCACATCAAGGCGCTTGCAGATATTTAATGAAGAATTTAGTAAAACAGAAATAGAAAGCTGAAGATGGCAAATATTTATGAACAAGGTTTGGCTCGTAATCCAGCTAACCACACCCCAATTACTCCGCTCTTATTTTTAGAGCGCTCCGCAGAAATTTACCCCAATAAAACTGCCGTTATTCATGGGAAGTTGCGTCAGACTTGGGGGCAAACTTATGAGCGTTGCCGTCGCTTGGCTAGTGCTTTGCAAAAACACGGTATTGGCTTGGGCGATACGGTGGCAGTGATGTTGCCTAACACCCCTCCAATGGTAGAGGCTCACTTTGGTATTCCGATGGCGGGCGCGGTTTTAAATGCCCTAAATACGCGTTTGGATGCAGAGACTGTGGCCTTTATGCTGAACCATGGTGAGGCAAAGGTAGTAATTGTTGATCCTGAATTTTCAGGGGTGATGAAAAAAGCGCTTGAGATTGCTAAGAAAGATTCTGGTCGTGATTTCTTGGTGGTGGATGTTGAAGAAAAAGAGTTTGATGTTCCTGGCGAGAGGTTAGGCAACCTCACTTATGAGAAATTACTCTCCGAAGGGGATTCTAACTTTGCATGGCAGGTTCCTGCAGATGAGTGGCAAGCGATTTGTTTGAACTATACATCTGGTACCACTGGTAATCCTAAGGGCGTGGTGTATCACCACCGTGGCGCTGCAATTAATGCCGTTTCCAATGTGCTGGACTGGGATATTAATAAGCATCCCATCTATCTCTGGACTTTGCCAATGTTCCATTGCAATGGTTGGTGCTTTCCATGGACGATTGCCGCTCGCGCTGGCATTAATGTCTGCTTGCGTCGGGTTGATGCGCAAAATATTTTTGCGGCCATTAAAGAACATGGTGTGACGCACTACTGCGCAGCACCCATTGTGCATAACCTATTAGTCAACGCGCCTGATGAGTTGAAGGTGGGAGTGCCCACAGGCGTCAAAGGCTTGATCGCGGGCGCCGCACCACCTGCATCCATTATTGAGGGCATGGAAAAGTTAGGATTTGATTTAACTCATGTCTATGGATTGACTGAAACCTATGGACCGGCAGCTGTGTGCGTCAAACAAGATGAGTGGAATGCTGTGGATATCGGTGAACGTGCTCGCTTAAATGCGCGTCAAGGTGTGCGTTATCACATGCAACAAGCAATCGCTGTTCTTGATCCAGAAACAATGAAGCCCGTCCCAGCGGATGGTGAGACCATGGGCGAAATTATGTTCAAGGGCAATATCGCGATGAAGGGCTACCTAAAAAACGAAAAGGCAACTCAAGAAGCTTTTGAAGGCGGCTGGTTCCACTCAGGTGACTTAGCAGTAATGAATCCAGATGGCTATGTGAAGATGAAGGACCGCAGCAAAGACATCATTATTTCTGGAGGTGAAAATATTTCATCTGTAGAGGTTGAGGATGTACTCTATCGACACCCAGCTATTAACGCTGCTGCAGTGGTTGCTAAGCCTGATCCTAAGTGGGGTGAAACGCCTTGTGCCTTTTTGGAAATTAAACCTGGCTCAGAAGTGACTGCCGAGGAGATTATTGCCCACTGTAAGCAGCATTTAGCAGGCTTTAAGGTTCCTAGAGCCATTGTGTTTTGTGAGCTGCCGAAGACCTCGACTGGCAAGATTCAGAAGTTTGAGCTTCGGAAGCAGGCGGGTTCAGCCACCGCAATTGATGTTTAATTTGGCAAATATTCAGGTAAAATAAAACGATCGTGCTTTTTTAGAGGGTTTATCCTCGATTTATATATTAGAGAGGTTTGAGGGATGAAAGTCTTAGTAGCTGTAAAACGCGTTGTTGATTACAACGTCAAAATTCGGGTGAAATCAGACAACTCTGGGGTTGATTTAGCAAACGTCAAAATGAGTATGAATCCCTTTGATGAAATCGCAGTAGAGGAGGCGGTACGCTTGAAAGAGGCGGGTGTGGCCAGCGAGGTGGTAGTGGTTAGTGCTGGTGCAACCCAGTGTCAAGAAACTCTCCGTACTGCATTAGCAATTGGCGCGGATCGCGCCATCCTGGTTGAGACAGATGCAGAGCTACAACCTTTAGCAGTAGCGAAGATTCTCAAGGTGCTCTCTGATAAAGAGCAAGCGCAAATCATCATTCTCGGTAAGCAAGCAATTGACGATGACAGCAATCAAACCGGTCAGATGCTGGCAAGCTTGTTGGATATTCCTCAAGCTACCTTTGCCTCCAAAGTAGTGGTTGCAGACGGGAAGGCCACTGTAACTCGCGAAGTTGATGGTGGTTTAGAAACTATTGCACTATCTTTGCCGGCAGTGATTACCACTGACTTGCGTTTGAATGAACCACGCTATGTCACTTTGCCGAACATCATGAAGGCCAAGAAGAAAACGATTGATATCGTGAAGCCTGAAGAATTGGGTGTCGATATTGCCCCACGCCTGAAAACACTTAAAGTAGAGGAGCCGCCAAAGCGTTCTGCTGGCGTGATAGTTGCTGATGTAGCAGCCCTTGTAGAAAAACTCAAAAATGAAGCGAAGGTGATCTAAATGGCCGCACTTGTTATTGCTGAACACGACAATCAATCATTAAAAGCGGCAACCTTAAATGCCGTTGCAGCTGCTTTGCAGTGCTCTCCTGAGGTGGACGTTCTCGTTGCTGGTAGCAGTGCTGATGCTGCCGCAGCTGCCGCAGCTCAAATTGCTGGTGTACGCAAAGTCATTCAAATTGATGCCGCTAATTTGGCTGATCAATTGGCTGAACCTTTGGCTGCGCAGATCCTCTCCATTGCAAATGGCTACAGTCATATCCTCGCTCCTGCAACTGCTAATGGTAAGAATGTATTGCCACGCGTTGCTGCTAAGTTAGATATGGCTCAATTGTCCGACATTACTAAAGTCATCTCTGCAGATACTTTTGAGCGTCCGATCTACGCAGGCAATGCAATTGCTACCGTGCAATCTGCTGATCCTGTAAAAGTCATTACTGTCCGTACAACGGGTTTTGATCCAGTAACTGCCACTGGCGGTTCTGCAGCAGTTGAGAAACAAGCTGCCGCTGAATCTGCTGGCAAATCTTCCTTTGTTGGCCGTGAGTTGACTAAATCTGATCGTCCAGAATTGACTGCCGCCAAGATTATCGTTTCTGGTGGTCGCGGTTTGGGTTCTGGTGAAAAGTATCAGGAGCTCATTGCACCTTTAGCTGACAAGCTCGGCGCTGCTTTGGGTGCATCCCGTGCTGCGGTGGATGCGGGCTACGTTCCCAATGATTATCAAGTGGGACAGACCGGCAAGATTGTGGCCCCTCAGCTTTACATCGCTGTAGGTATCTCGGGTGCTATCCAGCATTTGGCTGGTATGAAAGACTCCAAAGTGATCGTAGCAATCAACAAAGATCCAGAGGCGCCAATATTTGGTGTTGCTGACTATGGTCTAGTGGCAGATTTGAATACTGCTGTGCCGGAGTTAACAAAAGCACTTGGTTGAGTTGACGATTGAAGTTAAAGATTAATTAAGTATCAAACTGTATAAAGAGGAGTTGTAATGCCATACGTAGCCCCAGTGAAAGACATGCTGTTTGTAATGAATGAATTAGCTGGGCTTTCGGATGTCGTTGCCTATCCTGCTTATGCTGATGCGGGTGCAGATGTAGATTTAGCCCCTGCGATCTTGGAAGAGTCGGCCAAATTTAATCAAGATGTAGTGGCGCCCCTTAACTGGGCTGGTGATCAAAACCCAAGTTCCTTAAGAGATGGTGTAGTGACAACCACCCCTGGTTTCAAACAGGCTTTTGAGCAATACGCCGCTGCTGGCTGGCAAGGCGTCATTCATCCGGCAGAGTTTGGCGGTCAAGGCTTGCCAAAATTGATCTCCACTGCTTGTTTGGAGATGGTGAATGCAGCCAATCTTTCTTTTGCACTCTGCCCATTACTTACCGATGGTGCTATTGAAGCTCTCTTAACTGCTGCTAGCCCAGAACTTCAGGAGCAATATGTTCCAAAGATGATTTCTGGTGATTGGACTGGAACAATGAATTTGACTGAGCCGCAAGCTGGCTCTGATCTTGCGATGGTTCGCTCACGCGCTGTTCCAGAGGGCGATGGTACTTACAAGATTTTTGGTACCAAAATCTATATCACCTATGGTGAGCACGATATGGCTAAGAATATTATCCATTTGGTGTTAGCCAGAACACCTGATGCGCCAGAGGGCGTAAAGGGTATTTCATTATTTGTAGTGCCGAAGTTTATGGTGAATAAAGATGGTTCATTAGGTGAGCGTAATGATGTACATTGTGTTTCGATTGAGCATAAGTTAGGCATTAAAGCGAGCCCGACTGCCGTTCTGCAATTTGGTGATCATGGTGGCGCAATCGGCTACTTAGTTGGCGAGGAAAATCGCGGTCTTGAATATATGTTCGTGATGATGAATGCAGCTCGCTTTGCAGTAGGTATGCAAGGTGTAGCGGTGGCGGAGCGTGCCTATCAAAAGGCAGTTCAATATGCAAAAGATCGTGTACAGAGTCGTGACTTAGCTGGCTCACCAGGCCCAGTTGCAATTATTCATCAGCCGGATGTAAAGCGTATGCTCATGACTATGCGCGCCTACACAGAAGCCTCACGTGCATTAGCCTACTACGCTGCTTCTGCTTATGACGCTCAGCATGCTGCTCCAGATGAGGCAGTGCGTAAAGTCAATCAAGCTATCTATGAATTCCTAGTGCCAATTGTCAAAGGTTTCTCAACAGAAATGTCGATTGAAGTGGCTAGTCTAGGAGTTCAAGTGCATGGTGGCATGGGCTTTATCGAAGAAACTGGCGCAGCGCAGTATTACCGTGATGCCCGCATCTTGACGATTTATGAAGGCACTACTGCAATTCAGGCGAATGACTTGGTTGGTAGAAAAACAGTGCGTGATGGTGGGGCGATTGTCAAAGAGCTTTCACAAAGAATTGCTGCTACTGAAAAAGATTTAGCTGCCAGTGGAAGCGCTGATGCTAAAGCGGTGCTCAAGCAACTCACCTCAGCGCGCGCCGCCTTCGAGCAGGCCGTCGCATACATCGTTACGAATGCAAAGACAGATATCAAAGCTGTCTATGCTGGTAGCTGTGCTTACTTGCGCTTATCTGGCTTGGTATTGGGCGGCTGGCAAATGGCAAGGGCGCTCCTAGCTTCCGAGCATCTGCGCGATGGCGATCCAAAATTCTATGATGCAAAGATTGCTACAGCCCGTTTTTTTGCTGAGAATCTCATGCCTCAAGCGCAAGCTCTAGCAACGTCAATTGTTGAAAGCGGTCACTCTACTAATGCCCTAGAAGTAGAGCAGTTCTAAAGGGGCGCAAAAGAGAATAAAAAAACCGCTCTTAAGAGCGGCTTTTGCAAAATGAAAGCTATCTGCAATTACTGGGATAGCTTTTTTGCTTCATAGATTTGAGAGATGAAGAATTGCTCAAATGAGACTGCTAAAAAAGTCATCATCACACCAGCTCCCAATACCAAAGAGAAAATCACGGTCAGTATCTCGAGCCAGCCAGAGCGGCTGCGTCGTTGTTCTTCAATGCCGGGATTAAATTGGGCATCCCACTTCTCATCCAAGCGAAGACCAAAGGTTATAGTGGTTAACCAGCTTGCTTCAATGGCCATAAAACCAAAAGTAACGAGCACCCATCCTGGCGCGGAATGAAAGTGGGCGTCCTTGAGAATGACCCAGCCTACTGCGCCACCTATCAAGGCAAATAGCTGAACCCATGCCCAAAAAGATTTAAGCCCTTGTAGATAAAAACAATTGAGGCCGCTGCCGGGAAGGAGTAATCCGAGTGCGCAAAAAAGAAGTTTGGATTTTTTCATGAATCTTTCAATGATATTGCTAATGAATAATGTGAAGCTTATTTATTGTTGTTTGGTTTTTGAGTAAAGCTGAGTACTTCACGATCGGTGCCGATCATTAGTAATTGATCGCCATTGCGCACAATGCTGCGATAGTCATTTAATTCGTAGAGGAAATCATTTTCCAATTCCATGCGCTGTGGGCTGCAAGCCATCTTGGTGCTAGCGATTTGCTTGAGAGAAAAACCGCGGGCGTCTTCATCAAGGGTTGCAGTAAACCGATTGCATCCTGTCGAGCCGCTCAGCCGTTGTCCGCTAGCATCAAAAATGATTTGAATCGGGTTGCTGGCATCGCCTTGCGGAATTTGACGGGTACGCACCTCTCCATTGCTATTGGGGGGTAAGTTCCAGCGGGTCAGCTCCCATTTGGTATTTTTGAGTTCGCTGCTTGGCGGGCTTATTTTGGCTCCACATGGAGGGATGACGTTTGCGCAGCCGCTTAAAAGTCCAAGACTCAGGCAAGAAAGTGTCATAAAGAACCCTTTTGAAGGTCTTCTGAGGAAGTCTAAAAGTCTGGATTTAAGGACCATATTTACCTAAGTTATTGTTTTTAATGTATATTTTATCTAAGTACACACTCTATTCTACTGTCTTAGATGCTTAAATAGGTGGAAGAAGTAGGGGTTTTCGTCTAGAATATGAGGTTTTCCGCTCTACCTTATCTTTATTTGGTGAGCTGGAGCCCAAGGTTTTTTGTAGAAATTTCATTGGGTTGTAATCAACCTGTTTTCATTTTAGATTTTAAGGAATAAGTATGGTCGTCATTCGACTGGCACGCGGCGGTTCTAAGAAGCGCCCTTTTTACAGCATTGTTGCTACTGATAAACGCAACCGTCGTGACTCGAACTTTATCGAGCGTATCGGTTACTTCAACCCACAAGCAGCGGCAACTGAGCAAGCAATGCGTATTGCTCAAGACCGTTTGACTTACTGGACTGGTGTTGGCGCGCAGATTTCCCCAACAGTAGTTCGTTTGATCAAAAACAATCCAGCTGTTTAATATTCGATTGCTAAAAGCTTCATCGATGTGATGAAGCTTTTAGTGACAGAATTTCTAGTAGTTTTTATTTTGGGAAAATAAGGTGTCATTGCAAATGAGTACGCCTTCCCTAGATGAATTGATTGAACTTGGCGCCATCTCTGAGGCGCAAGGTTTGCAGGGACAAGTGAAGGTTAGGCCTCACTCACCAGAACCTGTAGCACTTCTCTCTTCTAAGTCCGTTTGGCTATCTCTTATCCCTCGTCGGGATGCAGGCGTTTCTGTATATACAGAGCAAGCGTCTTTGACTCAATACAAAGTGAAAAGCGCCAAGATGCATAGCGGTAATGTGGTGCTTACTCTGGATGGGGTAACTGATCGTGATCAGGCGCTCGCGTTAAAAGGTTCTCGCATCCTAGTGGCGCGCGACGCTTTTCCAAAAGCGGAAAGTGATTCCTATTATTGGGTTGATCTGATTGGCTGCAATGCAGTAAATTTGCAAGGCGAAGTGCTTGGTGAAGTGATTGATGTTACCGAGAATGGCGCTCATGGTGTTATTACTATTGGTGATGCATCAACGAAGACGATCAAGTACTTAGTGCCCTTTGTAAAGGAAGTGGTGCAAAACGTAGACCTACCCAATAAAACGATTACGCTTGATTGGCAGTCTGACTGGCAATAAGAACGCAAAGATTAATTTCAAAAATAATTACCGATATGCGCTTTGATGTTGTTACCTTGTTCCCTGAAATGTTCTCTGCCTTAACGCAGTGGGGCATTACTGGTCGCGCATGTGAACAATCATTGGCCAGCGTTCATCTTTGGAATCCTCGTAACTTTTGCTCTGATCCTCGTAAAACCGTAGACGACCGTGCTTATGGCGGCGGACCTGGCATGGTGATGATGGCCAAGCCCTTAGAAGATACGGTCGCCGGAATTACGGTAGCCCATCAGGCGGCAAACATCAAATCAGGCCCAATTTGCTTATTGGCACCCCAGGGTGAGCGTTTTTCTCAGAAGATCGCGGCAGATATCCTGGGTTACGGCAATTTGAGCTTTATTTGTGGTCGATATGAGGCTATTGACCAACGTTTTGTTGACCGAAACGTTGATTTACAGCTTTCTATCGGTGATTTTGTGCTTTCTGGGGGCGAAATCCCCGCTATGGCCATGATGGATGCGGTCATTCGATTGATCCCAGGGGCGCTTGGGGATGGCGAATCTGCCACTCAGGATAGCTTTATGAACGGTCTTTTGGACTATCCGCACTACACCCGCCCTGAAATATATGAAAATTTATCCGTCCCGGACGTGCTTTTGGGCGGACATCACGCTAAAATAGCGAATTGGCGTCGGCAGAAGTCTTTAGAGCTGACGTTCAGGTTAAGGCCGGACTTAATTGAATCGGCCAGAGCCAAAGGGTTGCTAACCCGAGAAGATGAACAATTTCTTCGCTCTCTGTAAATACTTTCAGTAGTGTGCAGTGGTGAATAGGTGGTTTAGTTTTTTGGTTTAGTGAAATTGTTTTAACTGCATCCTCTGTTAGGTCCGTTGATTTAGATCTCGGGATTAAACGCTAATACGATGTTTAAGGATTGAAAATGAATTTAATTGAAAAAATTGAGCAAGAAGAAATTGCTCGCTTAAGTGCTAACAAGGTTTTGCCTAGCTTTGCTCCTGGCGATACAGTAGTTGTTGGTGTGAACGTTGTTGAAGGTGCGCGTAAGCGTACACAGGCGTTTGAAGGTGTTGTGATTGCAAAGCGCAATCGCGGACTCAATTCCAGCTTTATCGTTCGTAAGATTTCATCTGGCGAAGGTGTAGAGCGTACATTCCAAACTTACTCACCATTGATCGCTAGCATTGAAGTGAAGCGTCGCGGTGATGTACGTCGTGCTAAGTTGTACTACTTGCGCGATCGTTCAGGTAAGTCTGCACGTATTAAAGAGAAGCTTCCTGCACGTAAAGTAGCAGTAGCAACTCCAGCCGCATAATTAATGCTGGCTTGATTTAAAAAGGCGGCCTCGGTCGCCTTTTTTGTTGCCTTAGAATATGAATATGCCCAAGAACTCAACACCTGAAGATAATGCAATCAACGTTGCTGCACCTCCAGGATTTGATGCGCAAGCAATTCCGATTCATGCAGTGTGCTCGGCTGAAAAAAAGGTAGCACCAGAATTTTTGGAGCCAGCTGGTTTAAGGGCTAGGCTGAGCTCACCCCCTCAATGGGAGCCAGAGATTACCGATGAAAACCGTCATGTGATTGCTGCTGACATTATTGCTAAGCGGCAAGCCGTAGGAAAAGTGACCAAAGCAGCAGTGCTGATTCCTCTGCTGTTAAAGGAAGATGGCCTATCCGTATTGCTAACGCAAAGAACCAATCATTTGCGCGATCATGCAGGCCAAATTAGTTTTCCAGGGGGTCGTATGGATCCTGAGGATCAAAGCCCTAATGACACCGCCTTGCGTGAGAGCAAAGAAGAAATCGGGTTGGATCCTGGGCGAGTGGAGATTATTGGTCATTTGCCACAGTATTTAACGGTTTCTGGCTATAGCGTCACCCCAGTAGTAGGATTGGTCCAAGCTCAGGCAGAATATGTCTTAGATGAGTTTGAGGTGGCTGATGTATTTGAGGTGCCGCTGAGTTTTTTGTTGGATCCCGCCAATCATCAGGTCAGATTGTGGCAAAGTGAGCAGGGTGGACGACGTTTTTATTCAATGCCTTATGAGAACCGCTTTATTTGGGGTGCCACTGCGGGGATGTTGCGTAACCTTTATCATTTATTAAAAGTATGACTTTCTTTTCTATTCTCTTCGCCCTTATTGCTGAGCAATACCGCCCAGTGACTTCAAGCCATTGGATTGCACGTGTATGTGCTCGCTGGTTAGACTGGGTCGCCGCCGAGTTCGGCGGCAAGACTGAAGACGGCGCAAGCCCTATCGGTGCTCGCATGGCTTGCTTAGTAGCCTTCATACTACCTACTTTCTTAGTCTTCATTGTGTATGTCACTTGCATGGTGACTTATCCAATCTTAGGTTTTCTTTGGAATATCGTCATCGCTTATTTGTTTTTTGGCTTCCGTCAGTTCAGCCATTCTTTTACTGCGGTACATGAAGCAATTGAAGCGCATGATTTACCTGCTGCGCGTGCGGCCTTGGGTGAGTGGTATGGCCCTGAATTAGACACTTCCAATCTTTCAGAGACAGAGGTGATTTCTTTGGCGCTAGAGCGCGCCATTATTGGTTCACACCATCACGTGTTTGGCGTACTGTTCTGGTTCATGATGCCAATGGGTCCAGCAGGTGTTGTGCTTTACCGCTTGGCTGATATTGCCTCTCAACGTTGGTCGGAGCGTGGCGACCTTAATCTCAGCGAATCCGCTCGTCATTTCTTCTACGTTTTGGATTGGGTTCCTGCGCGCATTACCGCAATGGGCTTTGCCATTGTGGGTAACTTCGAGGGTGCTGTATATGGCTGGCGCTATCTCACCCAAAAATGGTCAGACTCTTTGTCCGCAGTAATTTTGGCAGCAGGCAGCGGTGCATTGGGTGTGCGTCTTGGTGAGCCAATGAGCGAGCCTGATAGTGATGAAGCTTTGCGTATGGCTGAAGCCGGTGAGCCGGTTATTTATGAAGTAGGTCTTGAGCCTACTGAACGAACCATGCGCTCTGCAGTCGGATTGGTGTGGCGTCTCGTTATCGCTTGGATGGCTTTGTTGCTAATGCTGACCATCGCTCTTTGGCTTGGCTAATTCCCTGAATTTGTACATCAGCTGTTTTTGAATCCGAGTGCAGCTGTCTAAATAGCGCCAGTCTTTCTGGCGCTATTTCATTTCTATCTACTGCTTCACGTACTGCGCAATCTGGCTCAGTCAAATGCGCGCAGTTATGAAAGCGGCACTTACCAAGCAAGTCTTTAAATTCCCTAAAGGCGTGCTGCAATTCACTAACAGACATGTGCGCCAAACCAAACTCCTGAAAGCCTGGTGAATCAATCAGGGCGCCAAGCTTACCTGTCGCATCTCTGCCCCAAGCCTCAGGTAATTCAAAATATCGGCATGCAGTAGTGGTATGTTTGCCGGTATCTAGGCGCACAGAATATTCTTGGGTCAGTGCGGCAGCATTCGGTATCCAGGCATTTAATAGGCTGGACTTGCCCATGCCTGATTGGCCTACAAAGACAGAGACCTTGCCCTGCAGAGCAGACTGCAAGGAATCGATTGAGGCTGGATCAAATTTGGCAGAGACTTCGCTGACTTGATATCCCATGCGAGCATAGGGCGCGATGATTTTGCGCGCGTGCTCAAGATTGTCTTTAAGGTCACACTTGTTGAGCAAAATATGTAGACCAATTTGATTGGCTTCAGCAGCAACTACTGCTCTTCCCAATAGGTCTGGCGAGAAAGCAGGTTGAGTGGCAAGTACTACTAAGATTTGATCTACATTCGAGGCAATCAACTTGCTCTTAAATGCATCCGAGCGATAGAGAAGATTTTCTCGGGGCTCAATTTGGATGATTCGTGCTTGATCAGCTGAAGTCATTTCAAGCAACATGCGATCACCCACAGCTCCGATATGTTGCTTCGCTGGAGTGCTGACTTGTATTAATGGACCATCAGGTGATTCTTGTCCAGCAGCATCTGCAATTAAACGCTGCGCTAAATAATGCCTTCCGTAGGAGGCAATCAGTAGCGCATGAAATTGCTCCATCCTTATGAGCTAAACCGCTGTAAGTTGGCAATGCGCAAGGGCGCAGGTGGATGCGAGCTATAGAAAGCCGTATAGATCGGATCGGGCGTGAGGGTCGAGGCGTTATCTTGATATAACTTCACTAGCGCCGCGATTAAATCTTTCGCGGAAGATTTCTCTGCGGCAAATCCGTCCGCTTCGTACTCGTGCTTGCGTGAAGCTAGGCTAGAAAGTGGCGTGAAGAAAAAACTAAATACAGGAGAGACCAGCATAAAGAGTGCCAATGCAAGGCCACCGTTATAACCATTGAGGCTAGGCATCACGCCTAAGTCAGTGTAGAACCAGACTTTGGTGCTGATCCAACCCAATAGAGCAAACATCCCAAAGCTAAGAGCGAACGAGACCAAGAGACGTTTACGAATATGTTTGCATTTGAAATGGCCAAGCTCATGTGCGAGCACCGCCTCGACCTCGCCCGGATTAAGCTTTTCAATCAAGGTGTCAAAAAATACGATGCGCTTGGCTTTACCCATGCCGGCAAAGAATGCATTGCCGTGAGCGCTACGTTTACTGCCATCCATCACAAATAGGCCCTGGCTCGCAAAGTCGCAGCGTTTTAGTAGTGCTTCAATCTGTGTTTTTAAAGGCCCATCTTCTAAGGCTTGAAACTTATTGAAGAGGGGTGCGATAAAAGTGGGGAAGATCCACTGCATGAGCAAGCTAAATGCTGTCAATACTGCCCATGCCCAAAGCCACCATAAATCACCAGCCTTGGCCATCAATGTCAGGATGACCCAGAGTAATGGAATACCAATGGCGCCGCCTACTGCCATTCCTTTAATCATATCCGTGAAGAATAGTTTTTTACTCATGCGATTAAACCCAAAGCGTTCCTCTAAATGGAACTGCTTGTACCAAGAGAAAGGCATATCAATCACGCCAGAAATGATCACGACGGAAACCAGCAGAGCAATTTGTTGGGCAATGCCTTCGCCCAAAAATTGCAGTAATGCTATGTTCAGAATCTGTAGGCCACCCAATAAGGTGAAGCCAATTAAAATGATAGCACTGACCCCATTCTCTAAAATGCCAAGGCGTAATTTAGCGATGGTGTAGTCAGCTGCTTTTTGATGTTCAGCTAAAGTCACTTTTTCAGCGAAATCTGCGGGGACGGCATTGCGATGCTGTGCCACATAGCGAATTTGACGTTGGGAGAGCCAATGGCGTAAGCCAAAGCTAGCAATAAAGGCAATTAGAAAAACAATTGTGAATGTCATGAGATCATTATAGATATGAGCGAGCAAACTAACACTACAACCACAGCAGCAGTTACAGCGGCAAGCAAGGCGGCGCCAGCGAATGAACACCTGATTTGGGTAGATATGGAGATGTCAGGCCTAAACCCGGAAACCGAACGGATTCTGGAAATTGCCATCATCGTGACAGATGCCCACCTCAATACTATTGCCACGGCCCCAGTCTGGGTAGTGCATCAGGAGGATGCCGTTTTGGATGCCATGGATGCCTGGAATAAAGGGACGCATGGGCGCTCTGGTTTGATCGATAAAGTGAAGGCATCCACTTTAGATGAGGCAACGGCGGAGGCAGAATGCATTGCCTTCTTGAAAAAATATATTAAGGCTGGTATCGCTCCAATGTGTGGCAATACGATTGGGCAAGACAGACGCTTTATGGCGAAGTACATGCCGAAGTTAGAGGCTTACTTTCATTATCGAAACATTGATGTTTCTACTTTGAAAGAGCTTTGTAAGCGTTGGCATCCTGAGTTGGTGAAAGGCTTCACAAAGAATCAGGCGCATACAGCATTAGCAGACATAGAAGAGTCTATCGAAGAGCTGAAGTATTACCGCGAGAAATTTATCGTACCCTTACCTCAGTAATCTTATGGGCGCATCAAAAGATAAAGGTCTGCATTTGAACTGACCCACAAAAGTTGGACAGTTTAATTAGGTTACCAGAAGGGATTGAGTTCGGTATTGCACCGGGCTTAATCCCTTTAGTTTTTGCTTGATTCGATCATGGTTGTAGTAATGGATATAT
>NZ_JAYGQU010000017.1:0-38230 GCF_035012985.1 Polynucleobacter sp. MG-28-Ekke-A2
AATGAATCGTTTCATCTTCATGAACACCCGTTAATTAGTGATACTTAATTAACGTTTGAGGGTGCTTAGGTGTTTACAAAAACAGGGAGATTATTGGGGGTTTTTACACAGCCTCGGCCGAAAGCAGACTCCCAGTGCCAAAAGAAAAGCCACCCAAGAGGATGGCTTTGGTAACGATTTCAGCAATAAATAAGAGGATTACTTACTTCTTAGCGGTATTGATGCCTAGTATTGAGTAAGCTGGGCAGTTGCCGATCATTCCCGTTAATAAGGGAACGATGCCAATCCAAGCCCATGGGCCAGCGATACCAAAACCTGCTAAGCCCATTAGCGTGACGCCAACAGTCATTCGTAGAACCCGATCAGTATGTCCGATATTGCATTTCATATGAAGCTCCTTGTTTTACTTGGCAGCTTTGTCATTCTCTTTTGCTAGGCGCTGTCTTAATGCCTCATATAAGCATACGCCACTTGCAACAGATACATTCAAACTAGACACAACACCCTGCATAGGGATACGCACTAGCTCATCACAGGTTTCTTTTGTAAGGCGACGCATACCCTCGCCCTCAGCCCCCATCACGATGGCAATAGGCCCTGTGAGCTCGATGTCATAAATCGATTTTGTAGCCTCATCATCGGTGCCGATTAGCCAAACACCCGCTTCCTGCATCTCTTTCATACTTCGAACGAGGTTGGTAACCGTAATAACGGGTATCACTTCTGATGCCCCACTAGATACCTTGCTTACAGTGGCATTAATTGATGCAGAGCGATCTTTAGGGACTACAACAGCATCTACTCCAGCGCCATCTGCTACGCGCAGGCAAGCGCCAAAGTTATGGGGATCAGTAATGCCATCTAAAACCAGGAACAATGGCTTTTTCTGAGCACCCTCAGCATCTTCAACCGCTTCAGTAACAGTGCGTGCCACAGTCATTTTTTCAGCCAAGGCCACAACACCTTGGTGGCGATCATGTCCTGTTAGCTTATGCAAACGCTCGGCATCAGCGGCGTGTAAACGCTCACCTAAAATCTCTTCAGCCTGCTTTAGAAAATCCCCCATACGTCTATCACGACGACCGGAGTCAAAGTACACAGACTTCAAACTATCTGGATCAACTCGTAAGCGCGCTTGCACTGCATGAAATCCAACTAATATTTGCTTCATTTTCTTTTCTATTCTTTATTTGCGGCGTGCTTTAGTGCTGCGAACTGGAGGCTTGCTGCCTGCAGGCTTGCCGACGGTCCTACCAGTCTTTGCTTTGCCATTTTTGCGAGTGGCTTTACTCTTAGACTGGTTAGCTCCAAGCGTTCCAGCAGATTTAGCTGCATTGACATTGATGCCACTTGGCTTTTGTGGAACCTTGTTATCAGAACGACCTCTTTGAGGCGCTGCTTTTTTATTGGGTCTACCTGTATCCGTTGCCAATAGCAATTGACGACGATTGGAAGATCCGCCAGGCTCAGCACCAACGGATTTGACGAGACTAAATTCAATCTTGCGTGCATCCAAGTCAACCCGGCTGACCAATACATGCAAACGATCGCCTAAGCGATAGCGAATACCGGTACGCTCTCCACGCAATTCTTGGCGTGCCTCGTCATATTGGAAGTAATCTCCACCAAGCTCAGTGACATGCACCATACCTTCAACAAAGAGATTCTCTAGCTGAATAAATAAACCAAAGTTCGCAACGCCGGTGACAGTGCCAGCATATTCTTGACCTAAATGGTCACGCATGTAGTAACACTTGAGCCAAGCTTCTACATCACGTGAAGCTTCATCAGCACGACGCTCATTGGATGAGCAATGAACGCCTAATTGGCCCCAGATTGGCAATGCGGCGTTGGCACCCTTAGGTGGCTTAGTTCCTTTGGCTGCCCCTGCTTTGGCATCGCTTTGGGATTTCTTGGCATTGACTGCATTCTCACGACCTTTACCCTTACGCGGTAATGTGAGATTGAGTGGAACCTTCGGCGGTAATACCGGTACGTAAGGTTTTTTCTGAAGAATCGACTTGATCACGCGATGCGTTAGCAAATCAGGATAACGGCGGATCGGGCTTGTGAAATGAGAGTAAGCTGGGTAAGCCAAGCCAAAGTGGCCTTCGTTATCCGGCTGGTACATCGCTTGTTGCATCGAGCGCAATACCACTGACTGCAGCATATTGGCATCAGGTCGCTCTTTAATTTCACGCATTAATTTAGCGTAGTCACGTGGCTTAGGTTTTTCACCACCACCTAATGACAAGCCTGAGGTTCTCAGAACTTGACGCAAAGTAACCAACTTCTCTTCTGATGGCTCGCCATGCACGCGATAGAGGCTGAGGTGCTTATTTTTTTCAATAAAGTCAGCTGCACAAACGTTTGCGGTCAACATGCACTCTTCAATTAAGCGGTGAGCATCATTGCGAAGGCGTGGCTCAATGCGAAGTATCTTGCCAAGCTCATTACTAATGATTTGTGTTTCAGTTGTTTCAAACTCAATAGCGCCCCGCTTCTCACGAGCAGCCAATAGAATCTTGTAAAGAGAGTAAAGGTTGCCGAGTAATGGGCGGAACTGAGCAAAGCGTGTTGCCTCAGGGCCTTTGCTATTGGAGAGAATCTCCCAAACGGTATCGTAAGTAAAGCGCTGCGCCGAATGCATTACTGCTGGATAAAACTGGTAAGCCAACACAATACCGTTGTTATCTACAACGGAATCACACACCATACACAGGCGATCTACGCCTGGATTGAGAGAGCAAAGACCATTGGAGATCTTCTCAGGAAGCATTGGAATTACGCGTCTTGGGAAGTAGACTGAAGTAGCGCGCAATAAGCCCTCGTCATCCAATGGCTGACCTGGTTTGACGTAATGAGATACGTCAGCAATCGCCACGATCAAACGCCAGGCTTTGGTCTGGCCATACATGACCGGCTCACAGTAAACAGCATCATCAAAGTCACGTGCATCAGCACCGTCAATGGTGACCAAAGGCACATCACGTAAATCAACTCGGCCCTCTAGATCTGATTGCTGGACTGTATCTGGCAATGCTGCAGCCTCTTTCATGGCGGCGGCAGAAAATTCATGGGGGACGCCATACTTACGTACAGCGATTTCAATTTCCATACCGGGATCGTCAATTTCGCCCAATACTTCAACTACACGTCCAACTGCCTGACGATAACTATCTGGGTAATCAATAATCTCGACGCTGACAACCTGACCTAGCTTCGCTTGTCCTTGACCTTTAGGCGGAATCAAAATGTCATGACCAATGCGCTTATCTTCTGGCGCAACAATCAGAACACCGTTTTCATTTAAGAGACGACCAATCACTACTTTATTAGCGTGCAGAACTACTTCAACAATCTGCCCTTCTGGGCGACCACGTCGATCCGTTCCTAGCACCCTGACATTGACTCTGTCGCCGTGCATGACGCGTGACATTTCTCTTTCTGACAGAAAGATATCTTCGCCACCATCATCAGGAATGACAAATCCAAATCCATCTCGATGCCCTTGAACTGTTCCTAAGCGGTCAGCCTCACGTGGCATCAAGTCTTTTGCTTTACGCATTTAATTCCTTCGGCAATACATGCCCTGTATATATCTACTGATATCTATTTTTGTTATGAATAAGGCTACTGTATCAAACCACCAAGTCTGAAGGGGAAAAGCCAAATGGGGGTGGAAATGACCTCAAAACGTCCATCCCTCTATAATAAGGGCATGCCCAGGTGGCGAAATTGGTAGACGCACCAGCTTCAGGTGCTGGCGATCGTAAGGTTGTGGGGGTTCGAGTCCCTTCCTGGGCACCAAACAAGGTTTAACGGCTTTCTACGCCCGTTATTACATGGTCAGTATAAAGAAAACTGGCCGATTCTACATAAAACTACATAAAGTCTATATGGGGGTGCTTTCTTAGAATGCAACCCCGCCATTTTAAGATTTGCTTAGGAGTCACGATGGTCCCTGCAAGATCTCAAGCCCGCCAATTTTTTTTAAAATTTTTTCATTCATGAAGTTTAAAGACGGCCTAATGGTTCGGTCTTGTTGAGTTATTTTTTCAGGCAAATTGTTGTGAGATACAAGCCTTGGCCAGGGGTTGAGATTGCCGCCCTAATGCAGAACGGATTGATATCAAACTCTATAATGGGCACATGAAAAAACATCTTTTTGGTCTTGTCTGCGCCACCCTGTTAAGCAACTCCTACAGCGTCATTGCCGCCCCAGAATCTAGCAGCTCTAGCACCTCAAACATCAACTTCTTTGCGACCGTGAACAACACGATGCTGACAAAGGGCTTGCTAGATCTGAACGTGAAAGCTGCTGTAGCGCAAGGTCAAAAAAATACGCCTGAATTACAAAAGGCCTTGAAAGATGAGCTCATCAATCGCGAGCTCTTAGCCCAGCAGGCTGAGCGCATGGACCTTGAAAAAGGGATTGGCTTAGATGACCAATACACGCAGCTGCGCCAAACTCTCCTAATACAGGCTTTAGTAGAAAATCACTTTAAGCAGTCCCCTATTACCGATACCCAGCTGCGCCAAGAGTACGACCGCCAGCGCAAGCTTACCGGTGATGCTGCCTCAGGCTATCAGTACCGCATCAGCGAAATCGTTGTCAACAATGAATCCGATGCCATTGACCTCATTAATCGCATCAACAAAGGTGAACTGTTTGGTAAATTAGCCCAGCAGTACTCTATCGCTGAGGGCGCTAAGGGTAATGGCGGTCAACTGGGTTGGTTATATCCAGGGCAACTTAATCCAGAACTACAGCCGCTTGTTGCCAAGTTAAACAAGGGCGCAACTTATGGCGCACCCATCCAGGTACAAGGTGGCTGGGCCATTATTAAGTTGGATGACAAGCGCAACTACAAGCTGCCAGGATTTGAAGAGTCTAAACCCCAGCTACGCCAGGCCTATGTGCAGCAATACCTCGTTGAGACAGTGAAAGATCTGAGGGCTCGCGCGAGAATTACGCAGTAAGCATGGCAAGGGGCGATGCGGGATTAGGCCCCTTCTTTTTTCCGCAAAAATTGTGGGATGTAGACGCCATCATCAATGCTGCCTTGATCACCGCCCTGCTCTAATTGAACTCCCAAGACTTTGGCGTAGGCTTGAGCTGCAATTTCAATACTAGATTGGGCTCTAGCAAACGCTAGCGAATCCCCTCTTTCGATAGCGGTCAACAAGACTACCGAGAGATCACACTGCCGTGCCAGGATAGCTAAGTTATGCCCTTGCGATTCACGGACATCCCTTAGTTTTCTACCTATATTTTTGATGTGTTTTAGTGAACTTGTCATACTCATGCAAATCGACCGAGGGGTTACTTAGTAACCACCATGATCTTCTGACTCAAGACTTTATTGCCACGCATCAGCGTTACTTTTACAGACAGAGGCAGAGTAACTTCGCCAAGTTTAGGCACTGAGAAGCCCTTACTTGCGGCATCGTACCGAATGCCAGCTGGCAATGGTGCGTCATCAGGCAAAGTCACAACTAGTCTGCTGCCATTAGGTAATAACAATAACTTGTAGCTGCCGACTTGTTTAGACAAGGTCACATTCTCGCCGGACAGGTTAATCAGCTCCTGAATAATTTGATCTGGCACAGGGAACTTAAATGCGCCTGATGGTGGAACCTCAATTGCCTGTAAGTACTTCGGCAAGTCGTCCTTGTCGCGGACATAAATCAAGTCGCCCTTATTGATGAGATAAGTTGGGCGCTCTGGCACAAATTCTGGCGTAGCCTGCTGCTGCACAATTGCCATGTTGTTAATTGCTTGCGGCGGAGCTGTGATATCAGCAACTAAGGGGAATGTCACGCCAGCTATGTAATAGTTAGGGTTACCTAAAATTAAAGCATCTAAGATCGCTTTAACCAAAATTCTATCGGCAGGATTTGAGCTAGCAAACAATCCAGCAAGTACAGAGCCAGACAGGGTAGAAACATCAGATCCCAAGAGACCTGCAATGACAGGACTGCCAGTAATGATGGCAGCCGTAGTGCCATCAAATAACTTATTCTGAGCAAGTAGGCCGCTAATCGTCACAGGTGCTTTAGTAATGTTGGCAGTCGTTGTTACCGGCGCTGTTCCCAATACATAGTTTGCTGCAGCAGCACCAGACAAGGTAACGCCGTTAAATGTCACTGTCGTACCGTTATTAGCATTAGGGCTAGCAAATGATGCACTTGTGAAATTAGCCGTCACAACATCACCCGGGAATAAACCAGTCATCGCCAAGCTACCGGTTGCGTCAGTAGTTGTGTTGTAGACCCTATTATTTGCAGAAGCGCTAATTGCCGGGCCGCCTGCTCCCGAGCCCAATACGTATGGAGTAATCGCCAAATTAGCATTTACAAAGCTTGTTTGGTAGTTTCTAGCGTCTGCGCCAGCCGTTGCCAATGCAGAGAAATAATTACCGACATTCTTGCCTGCCGTTGTATCTGAAATAGTTACCAAATCCCCCGCAACAATACCAGCGGTGGCGGCGTTATTAGCCAATACTCTGACGGTACCGTTATATACATAGGTGGCAGGTGTCGCAATGATTGTGATTGCCCGTGGAGTAACCGTTAGGTCCCCAGTGACCACTGGAGAGATGTTGGTGATGTTATTGCCGGTGATTACAAAGTTGGCTGCAGATAGGCCATAGGTGCCAACGCTTACATTATTTGAACCACTCATAACTGGGTTAGTAGGCGCAAAGTTAAAGCTCAAGCTTGCACCTGCTCCATCAGAATAAGTATAGGTAGTGATACCATTTACCGTGCTGCTCGCTGTGAGGTAAAGATTATTAATCACAGCGCCACTAGAGGTTGCATAAGCTACCGTTGGGTTGGCAAAAGTTGCTGCAGTTGTATAAGGCGTCACCGCCCCACTACTCTGAATCAGAAGCTGACCAGCAGGAACAATAGTGTATGTGCCTGGCGCATACGTTACCTGGTAGTTACCAATTGCTGCTCCAGTTGCATTAGATGCGGTAATGGCATATTGACCAGCCGGTTGGATATTCGATGCAGCCGTTGCCAGAGTTACAGCAGAAATTGTGTCGCTACCTAGCAAGCCAATGGATGCGTAAGTTAATGCCCCTGTTGGCTGAGTGACAAATGAGGCCTGATTAATAGCAGTAATAGTTAACGGCGCTTTAGTAATATTTGCTGTTAATGCAGTCGTTGGGCCTGTCACATAGTAATTACCTGCAGCGGAGCCAGATAAGGTTACGCCTGCCATAGTCGTATAACTTTGGCCGTTGATGACGGTTGTGACTGTAGCTTGAGAAACTGTTAATCCGCTGCCAACGCTTGCCTGACTAAAGCTACCTGTGTATGGACCGGAAGAGCTGACAGTTAAATTCGCTGCATCAGAGCCAAGGGTCCCTGCCAATGTTTGTGTACCGATGGCTGCAATCATTCCTGCAGTTGTCGTGTCGTACACCTTATTCTGAGCATACAAGCCAGAGCTAATCGTCAATGGTGCCGGTGTGATGTTGGCTGCCAAGGGGGCTGTCAAACCAGTAATCACATAGTTACTGTTACTTAAGGTCATTCCACTTAAATCAGCAGCCACTGAAATGCCATTAGCTACATTCGGTGATGCGAAAGTTCCTAGTGCTGTGCCAGTAGCGGTCGAGGTATCGGAACCTAACAAGCCAGTCACAATCGGCGTGCCTGAAATTACATCAGCAGTGGTGGATGTGTACACCTTATTATTTGCAACCAAACCACTGATGCTGACTGGCGCAGGCGTAATGTTGGCAGTGGCAGTAATTGCCCCGCTAGCAATGCTGTAGTTGCTTGCTGATGCACCAGACAAAGTCACACCACTAAATGTCACGGTTTGTGGGCTAGCTGGCAGATTGACGTTGGCACTAGCAAAGGCAGCGCTACTGTAATTAACAGCAACAGAATCTCCCGGGAACAATCCAGCCATCGCCAAACTACCTGTAGCAGCAGTAGTCGTGTCATAGACCTTGCTATTGGCAGCAGTTGTCAAACGAGGGCCGGTGGTAGAGCCAGGTGTAACGACGTAAGGCGTAATGGTGATGTTCTTATTCACCAAGGTGAAGGTGTAATTAGAGGCATCTGCACCACTTACGGCCAAATTCGAGCCATATACACCGACGTTTTTACCGCTAGCTGCGCCAGAAACCGTTACCAAGTCATTTGTCAAAATTGCTGGTGATGCTACTGCTGGACCCTGGGTCTGAACTTGACCGTTGTAAGTCAGTGCAGCAGTGGTTGGCGCAGTAATTGTTACAGCCAACGGAGTAACAGTCAGATTACCGCTGGCGATCGCAGAACCAGAGGTCAATCCAGAGCTGGCAGAAACCAAATTGCTTGCAGCGTAGGCATAGCTACCCACAACAATATTTCCGGAAGTGCTGGTGGTTGTACCGGTTGGGATGAGATTAAAGCTCACTAAAGCGCTAGTCGCATCACGGTATACATAGCTTGTGACATTACCATCTGTAGCTGCACTAACAAATGTTAATGCGCTGATATTGGAGCCGCCAGTGCTATAGGAGGCAACTGGTTGTGCTGGAGTAATGATATTGCCAGATGTGCTGGTGCCGTATGGTGTAGTTGCACCAGCGGTTGTGATCATCAAGGCACCGGGGGCAACAATCGTATACGTCGCAGGAATATAGGTGATCGAATAGTTACCGATGCCGCTGCCAGTAGCCGCGCTAATTGCAATTGGGTAAGCACCAGCCGAGGCATTCACCCCAGTAGTTGATGCAGTTGTGCTAATCGTTGCGCCTGTAACGGTATCGCTACCTAACAGCCCTACTGCAGGGGCTTGGGTTAAGGTCGCTAAAGATTGGCTATAGAAGCTTGATTTATTTACTGCTGTAATTGTCAGCGGCGCTGGAGTGATATTGGCTGGTGCAGTAATTGCAGTTGAGCCAATCGAGTAATTAGCAGCGCTTGCGCCAGACAGCGCAGGCGTATTGAATGTAACGGTAATGCCATTAGCCACATTTGAGCTAGCAAAGGTAGCAGTTGCGTAACTAACCGCTACTGAATCGCCCGGGAATAAATTGACCATCGACAATGCGCCGTTTGCAGTATTAGTAGAGGTATAGACCTTGCTATCTGCTACTGCGGTGATGTTCGGGCCTGTGCCGCTACCGAAATTAATGATGTATGGCGTGATGTTGGCAGTAATTGGGGACGCTGTACCAGTGACATAGTAGTTCGACGCAGCGCTACCTGAGAGCGTTACACCGCTCATAGCGTTATAGGTGCCGCCAGCAATCACTGTCGGGGTGGTATTTGGTGTAACGGTAATGCCGTTAGCCACATTTTTACTTGCAAAGGTAGCGTTGTACGGACCGGATGAGCTTACAGCCACGTTATTTAAGTCCGCCGCCAATACACCCGCTAACGTTTGAGAGGCCGAGCTGATGGTAGCTGCAGTTGTGCCGTCGTACGCCTTATTGTTTGCAGTTAAGCCAGCGTTAATGGTCAAAGGTGCCGGTGTAATGTTAGCCACTAATGTCTGAGGCCCTACTCCCGCCACGTAGTAGTTATTTGCTGCTGCGCCTGTCAAGGTTACGCCGGTCATGGTTGTTACGCCATTCACAACAGAAGTCGCCGGTGTCACTGTCAAACCTGAGCCTACGTTGGACTGGCTAAATGTTGCACCCGTGTATGGGCCGGTAGAACTTACTGATACCACGTCTGTACCCAACACCCCAGCTAAAGATTGCGTACCCGTTACGGCAATCGTAGCGGCATTGGTTGTGTCGTAGACCTTGTTATTAGCAGTCAAGCCAGCGCTAATGGTTAATGGCGCAGGAGTGATATTGGCTGTTGCAGTAGGCACACTTGCAACTGAATAGTTAGCAGCTGCAGCGCCCGATAAGGTAACCCCACTAAAGCTTACTGTTAGGCCGTTAGCCACGTTAGGGCTTGCGAAAGCTGCGCTTGTATAGGCAACCGATACAGAATCACCAGCAAACAAGTTCGTCATCGCCAGTGCGCCAGAGGCAACAGTCGTAGTGTCATAGACCTTATTGTTAGCTGTAGCTGCAATGCTTGGAGCGCCACTACCACCAGAGCCGATGATGAATGGCGTGATAGTGAGGTTAGCATTCACATAGGTAAAGTTGTAGTTACCAGCATCCAATCCGCTTGTCGCTAGATTTGAACCATAAACACCCACGTTTTTACCGCTAGCCGCACCACTCACAGTGACTAGATCATTAGTCAAAATTGCAGGCGATGCTGTTGCTGCCAGTTGAGTTTGTACGGCGCCGTTATAGGCATGAGTAGCTGCAGGGGCCGTAATTGTTACAGCCAATGGCGTAACCGTGAAATTACCCGATGGAATAGCTGAAGTTAAGCCGGTGGAAGATACGAGGTTGGAAGCTGCGTAAGCGTAGCTGCCAACAGTAATATTGCCTGAAGTGCTAGTAGTAACGTTAGATGGGGCTAAGTTAAAAGTCACGTCATTGTTAGACGCATCGCGGAAGGTATAGCTAGTCACTATAAGGGTTGTAGATGAGCTGACATAAGTTAGCGAACTAATTACGCCGCCAAGAGACGATGTGTAGCTAGCTGTTGGCAATGCAGGTGCAAGGATATTTCCCGATGTACCCGTGCCATATGGTGTGGTAACACCAGCAGTGGTAATCACTAAGGCGCCAGGCCCTACGATTGTGTAATTTGCAGGCACATAGTTAATGCTGTAGTTCGATAAACCAGAACCGGTTGCAGCGCTAATCGTAATTGGGTATGCACCAACAGCAGCATTTGCACCTGTAGAAGTTGCAGTAGTCGTAATCGCTGCGCCAGTTACTGCATCACTACCCAAGAGCCCTATTGCTGGCGCTTGGGTTAATGTTGCCAAGCCTTGGCTATAGAAAGAAGACTTATCCACCGCAGTAATGGTCAGCAATGCAGGAGTAATGTTTGCAGTCGCTGTCACTGGAGTGAAGCCAATGCTGTAGTTAGCTGCAGATGCACCCGATAAAGTGACGCCATTAAAAGTAACGGCAGCGCCAGTAGCTACATTCGGGCTTGCAAATGCAGCGCTGGTGTAACTTACTGATACTGAATCCGTACCAAACAGGTTCACCATACTCAAGCTACCGTTAGCTGCAGTAGTCGAGGTGTAAACCTTGTTGTTTGCCACAGCAGCAATATTAGGACCCGAACCACTGCCGAAATTAATGATGTATGGCGTGATATTGGCAGCAATTGGTGCGCTTAAGCCAGCGACATAGTAGTTGCCTTGCGCGCTACCAGATAAGGTTACGCCAGTCATCGCGTTGTAAGTACCGCCAGCAATCGTAGTTGGCGTTGTACTTGCGCTTACTGCTAAGCCTGTACCGACGTTTGATTGGCTAAACGCGCCAGTGTATGGGCCAGATGAACTAATAGCGACATTACCAACATCAGATACCAATACGCCTGCCAAGGTTTGGGTAGCTGAACTAATAGTAGCTGCAGTAGTGCCGTCATAAGCCTTATTGTTAGCAGTTAAGCCAGAGCTAATTGTTAATGGTGCCGGTGTAATGTTCGCTGTTAAGGTTTGCGGCCCTACTCCAGCTACGTAGTAGTTACCTGCTGCAGCACCACCCAAGGTGACACCAGCCATCGTTGTGTAGCTAGCGCCATTGATAACTGATGAAGTAGTTGCTGGAGTAACTGTTAAGCCAGATCCAACATTAGATTGGGTAAACGTAGCGCCAGTGTATGGGCCCGTTGATGACACAGTAACCGCATCTGTACCGAGTACGCCAGCAAGCGTTTGATTACCAGTCACCCCGATAGTTGCAGCATTGGTGGTGTCATAAACCTTATTGTTAGCAGTCAAGCCAGCGCTAATGGTTAATGGCGCTGGTGTAATAGTCAAAGTACCATTTGTAATAGCGCCAACTGTGTAATCACTTGACGTAATGAGAACTAGGTTGCTGTTGTAGGTACCAACATTAGTACCAGTAGCCGTACCAGAGGCTGAAGTTGCAGTGTCAGCACCTTTGAGGCCTGTCACCACAAAACCAGTAGTTTGTGAGGCAGCGTTGTACATCACGGTTGCAGTATTGACCGCAGCAGTAATCACGATTGGCGTAATTTGCAAGCTGCCCTGTACATAAGTTACGGTGTAGTCAGCTGGACTAGACACGGTAGCTACTAATACATCAGGAATAATACCTTGGGCTACGTGAGTAGCACTTGCATACCCAGCAACTGTTGCTGTATCAGATCCTTTAAGGCCGCTGACAGATGCGCCAGTATTGGTTTGTAATGCACCGTTATAAGCGTATTGATTATTGGTACCAGTAACTAACAATGCCGCTGGATTAATAGTCAATGCTCCATTGTTATAGGTAATGCTGTAGTTGCTAGCAGCAGCGCCAGTCGCTACTAACGCGTCTGCTGTCGTACCAGCATGGGTACCAGTTGCATAACCAGCAATAGTTAAGGTATCACTACCCTGCAATCCTGCAATCGTTGCAGCTGCATTAGTTTGTAATGCGCCATTGTAGGTAAGGTTTGTCAATGCACCATTCACTACCAACGGAGCGGTATTAACAGTCAGCGCACCTGGAACAACAGTCACAGCATAGTTTGAGAATCCACTACCTACTGAACCATTGATTGCATATGGTGTTGAGCTCGCATTAATAGCGCCAACTGCTGGGCCGGTATACACAACACCACCTAAGTCTGCAATAGTTTGGCTGTTCATCAAAGCGCCGCTGGTTACAGTCACACCGTTAGCCACTCCGCCAGTGAGGCTTCCCGCTGTAATTTGGGCTGCAGTTACAGCATTGGCGTTATAGGTTTTAGATACATCAGCGACTGTCAGCGTCAATGGTGCCGGAGTAATCGTCAATGTATTGGTAATTGTGGATACGCCGGAGAACGGGCTGCCTGACTGTGTGTAGTTATTAGTATTGCTTACAGCATTGGTATATGAACCCACACTCCAAGTGGTACTAAGACCACTAACCACCGGGGTAACGCCAACACTAGTAATGCTTGGTGTGATCGTGATGGAGTAACTGCCATCAGTCCAAATATTGCCGGAGGAGTTGGTCAAGGTAGTAACTGTTACTGGACCACTACCTGCTGGCGTAGCGTACTGAACCGTTGCGGTTGTTGGTGTGGCCGCTGTGCCATAAGTTGTCGCAGCGGCATTCATCGTAATTACCAGAACACCTGTCGGTGAAATAGTAAATACACCTGGCACATAGCTGATGTTGTAGTTGGTATTACTACTTACTCCAGATGCTGTAATAGCGTATGGACCTACTGCTGTTCCAGGTGCACGAGTTACCGTATAAGTTGGTGCAGTATCGGTACCCTGCAATCCTGCAACTGATGCAGTTAGGGCTGGATCAACCTGACCGTAGAACGAACTCGCATTGTTCGCAGTTACCACTAAAGACGCTTTATTAATTGTGAGCGTTGGGGTATTCGAAGTTACGGTGTAGTTACCAGCATCAGTGCCGCTAGCAGCATAACTAGTGCTATAAGCCCCTGCATTTGTGCCAGTACCGCCAGTTGTAGCTACAACCACGTTATCGCCTGCAATTACACCTACAACGGTTGGTGATGTTAACGATTGTGCTGCACCGTTATAGGTCGTTGTTAAATTGCTGCCAGTAATTGTTAATGGTGCCGGCGTGATGTTGGCGGTAGTCGTCGTGTTAGCACCACCAGATAATTGGTAGTTCGCTGATGAACTGCCACCAAGTACTACCCCACTAATATTGACAGTTTTAGCTGTTCCAACATTCTTGTCTACGAAAGTGCCGGATAAGTTAGAGGTGTTTACTGAAACGGTATCACCAGCAAATACACCGCTGTAGGTAATCGTTCCAATGTTCAAGGTGGCTGCAGTTGTGGCGTTATAAACCTTGTTATTGGCGGTGATACCGCTGATCGTAATAGTTGCTGGAGTAATGGCAATCGATCCATTGGTTACACCAATTGTGTAGTCACTTGGATTGCCAAGGCTAACAGTTAAGGCGTCAACATAAGTACCTACATTTTTACCGGCGCCATAAGAACCAGCAATAGTGGCTGTATCACTAGGTTTTAGTCCAGTAACGGTTGCTACAGTATTGGTTTGAGTAGTCGCGTTATAGACCTGAGTGGTATTAGCGCCAATAACAGAGAGTGCTACTGGAGTAATCGTGATTGAGCCAGACGCATAAGTGAAGGCATAGTTTCCTGCTGCACTACCCGATACCGAGAATACGTCTGGCACTGTACCTTGGGATACGTGGGTCGCAGCAGCGCTTCCGGCAATCGTTACATTGGCGGTATCACCACTCAAAATACCGGTAGTTGTATAGGTGTTGGTTTGCAGCACTCCAGTATATGGATTAACAGTGGTTGCACCAGTAACGGTCGCAGCCAATTGTGAAATTGCCAATGAACCATTCGTCTTGGTAATGGTGTAGTTAGAGAGCTGAGTAGCGCCAGCTGCTGCAACGGATAAGGCATCGTTATAAGTGCCGGCATTTGTACCTGAAGATTTACCAGTGATGGTGACACCATTACCTACTTGAGTATCAATACCAACCAAACCAGTCACTACTGGATTAGCGTTATTTTGCAAGCTACCGTTATAAGCAACATTGCTTGTAACGCCTGCAACAGTTAATGGCGCTGGGGTAATCGTGAGTGAGCCTTGTGCTGAAACACTAATGTTGTAGTTACTAAGTGACCCGCCGTTCGTTACGCCTGTAACGGTTGGATTGCTTCCTGAGGTAGTAATCGTATTAGCATAAGTTCCAACATTTAATCCAGATGCCAGGCCATTAGTGCTAAATACTAGGGCTTGGCTATTCTGCATACCAGTTACGGTAAATCCAGTAGATGGATTGAATGTTTGAGCTGCCCCGTTGTACATCACGGTCTGACCGGATGCGGAAACGTCCGCTGGTGTAATCACTATATTAGCAGGGGTAACGGTGAGATTTCCTGGGCTGTAAGTGATGGCATAGTTAGTTGCGCCAAAGCCGCCAGTACCTGTTGCACTGCTTGCAACGATTCCACCGGTATAAGTAAGCGCATTAGTAGTGCCAGGAACAGTTGCGGAGCTGTTGTACTGCAATGTCACCCCAGAAATTGTGTCGCCATTCGGCAAGCTTGACAGGCTGCTGGTGTAAGCCGTTGTTCCTAATGCTAGCGCTGTTCCATATACAGTGCTTTGGGAATTGGCAGTAAGGGATACAGCCAATTTATTAACCACCAAGTTGGCTGGCGTATAGGTAATGTTGTAGTTGGTAGAGTTAAATCCGCCGGTACCAGTCGCTGCGCTTGTAGTAATCGCAGCGTTATAAGTAGCTGCCCCAGTGGAACCGGGTACGGTTGTGGAATTCGTAGTGCCATTGTAGTAATTGACGGCAACGCTTGTTAATGTGTCGCTTGCACCCAAACCAGAGCCGCCTATTGTGTAGCCTGTTGTTAGATTTTGTGAAACTGTAACCGGCGTGCCATATGTGGTGGTGATACCAACGGCAGCAATCGTAATTGGCCGAGGTTGAACTGTCATTAGCGCAGAAACATAGTTCAGCGCGTAAGGAACAGTGCCGGTAATCACTGCTGCAGATGGGGTGATTTGGTAACTACTACCTACTGGCGCTGTTGCTATTCCACCCAAGCTAGTTAAAGACAGTCCATTTAATGTGTCGCCAACTGGCAAGCCGCTGATGGAATAGCTTGTTCCGCCAATAGTTACCACTCCCAAGCCATTACTGTTATAAGTTACGCCGTTAGTAGTTGTACTATTACCGTAAATTTTGGTGTCAGCAAGTGCGGTGATGGTGACGATTGCATTTGCAGAAGATGTAAGGGTTCCGCCCACATAAGTAATTGCATAATTCGCAGCACCACGTGATCCAGAAACCGGGGCAAATACCGCAGCGCTTGGTGTGATGCTATTGACGTTTGGAGGAGCATAAACTCCAGACGCCAAGGTTGTCGGAACCGTGGTTAAACCATTGGATGTTAAGGTTGAACTCGTAATGGAATCCCCTAAAGTTACTCCATCAACTGTAGTTATGAGACCGGTGCTAGTGAAAGCGGTGGTTCCCAAAGGCAAGGCTGTTCCTGCCTGCACAGCCTGATTCGATGCGGTAATAGTCAGAGGTGCAGGTGTAATAACCAGTCCAACATTGCCAAAACTTGAGCTATTGATAGTCACGCCAGAACTTACGCTAATGCCGTGTGTGCTTGTGATGTTGTAGGTGTATCTTGTGCTATTGGTATTAACCTGCTCACCCGCAAGCGTGCCATAACTTGCGCGTGGAGTTGGGGGCAAAGCCTGCAAAGAGTTAACAAAGGCGCCCAATGGAACGACAAAGTTCACGCTATTAACAGTGATCAACGCACATCCAGCTGTACTTGCACAGGTAATCGCCGAAGAACCTGTTCCTACTACCGTACCATTAGAAACCCAACCTGAGTTATTGGCTGTTTTGTCATACAGTGCCTGCAACTGATAATCTAGACTTCCAACTGTATTGATATTGCCAGCACTAGCCAATGGATCATTGGTTCCATAAACCTTAGTCACGTTGCCTGATAACGTGGCTGTGTAACTTGGTGAAATACGGAACTGAATTACTGGGCCAGTATTTGTAGAAGTAATTGCACCAGTATTCCAGCTAGTACCGCCTGTACCACCTGCTACGTTTGCAGTATTAATGCCGCCTAATGTAAAGATAGGCAATGATGTAGCTGCAACGTTACCAGCGGCATAAGCCTGGCTAAACAATGTATTGCTGAGTGTGAAATCACCCAAGCTAGGAGAAAGCAATCCTAAGGAGGCTTCTGTGGAAGTTGTTCCGGCGGTAACTCCAGGCGAACCGGCATACAAGTAGACATTACCGTTAGCCGATGTAATTGAATTACCGCTGATAGCCGTAATTTGTCCGCAATCAGTTGCCGAGCAAGCAGAGTTTACTGTGCCAACAGCTAAATACGCGCCTGCCTCAATTACTACTGGGCCGGTACCTGCATTAACAATTTTTGGCGGGGTTACGTTACCGTTATTGGTAGTAGCAATAAATACGCCTTCATTTGAGTTTTGCGTAAAGATCGTACCCGCTACCGTAACAATATCAGCAGTAGTGCCAATAGCACTCACTTCAATAGCGCCTGCAGTAGATGCATTTGTAATTGATACCGCATCACTATAGCGGCCATTATAGGCAATGATGTTGGTGTTACCGCCATTTGAATTATTGGTGATCGTTACCGCACCTGAAATCCCAATGGCATTACCCTTCACCGTACTTGTGGGTAAGGCATTTGTGGTGACTACAAACTGAGGTGTGATGCCAACGATATTAATGGCGTCTTGTCCAGCTGCAAATGTGCCTGTAGTGACAAAAGTAAGAGGAGCTACACCATAAATCGATACAGCATCAAATAGCTGATTAGCGGATGAAGTGGACGCCCCCACTACTCCACGCAAATAAATACCGAAATTCGCATTTAAGCTACCGCAGGCTGCTGTAGTTGCACAAGTAATTGCCAAGCCATTTGATGCGGTGGTTCCATACTGCCAAGCATTTGTAGCATTAATTCCGCCCTGTACACCTGCTAAATAGGTATTGTCAAAGGTGATTGAACCAGGAACTACCAATGCGCTATTAATAATGATTGGCGCACCACTAGCAATATTACTGTAATTAATGTGACTTGTAGATGTGCCCAAGAAAGTTACGGCACCGGCATTGATAGTAGAGAGCTTATTGCCGTTAGTAGTATCAAAACTAATGACTGAGTCAGTACCACTCGTATTTTGGACAATAGAAATATTGCCGCCTTGAGATATCTGATTATTAGATCTGAAGATAATGCTGCCACCATTAGCATTCTGGGTAATATTTCCAGTCTGGGTGATGCCGATATTACCGCCAGTTGAACCTGTGCCATCATTAGCGACAACAGAAATGTCTCTACCAACACAAGAAGATGCCGTACAACTATTGGTAGTCAATACACCTATGCTAGAAGTCGTAGCTGCGGTACCGGTATCTGTTGCGCTAATAGAGATTGCATTACCAGTGATTGAACCTAAAGCACTAACAGCAACGCCAGTTGCCGTTCTGCCGGTAATAGTAACAATGCCATTGCTTGCATTAATAGTGCCAGCAGCTGTAGTGCTTACAGCCATCCCTGTAAGGGTTGTAGTACTTGTAATGCTAATCGGGCCCGCAGAACTTGTTATTGCTGCTGAACTCGAAACTCCAGCTAATCCAATACTGTTATTGGTGATTCTCACGCCTGTTGCACCAGCTATGGCCGCTGATATATTGATACCTAATGCAGACTGAGTGCTGGTATTAGTCAAAATTACACTGCCATTAGATGATGTCAAGGCAGAAGTTACGTATATTGCTCCCGCCCCACTATTTATTGAAGTGGAGCTATTAATTGTTTCAATACTAAGATTTCCATAAGCGGTAATAGTATTGTTCGTTGAATAGCTATCAATTACGTAAGCATATGTAGCAGCTCCCGATGAGCTGACTATGATTGAAAGTGCCCCACCGGACTTGATGACGGAAGAATGTTGCGTAACCCCACCATAGATCCACGCAGCACCACCCATAGGCGTACCAGTGTAGTTGTATTGCGAGCTCGTTGACCCCACTAAAAATATGTTACCCACTCCAGCAGTCAATCCGCCAGTTGTATCCAAAGTAGAAGTAAGTTGATTTGTTGCAGCCGTATTTTGACCAATAGACACTGCTCCTGACGCAATTGCACCCGGAGTGATGGTAGTGCCAGAAATAGTGCCACCTGTTCCATCTAACAATATGTAACCACCTTTAGTGGTGATATTACCCACAGTGATGATGTTGGGTCCTATCTGTTGAGCAGGCGTTGTGCCGTTACTATTATGGAAAGACTGAGCGATGACGTTTAAAGGGCCAGTAGTACCGGCAACCCCCGCGTTTAAAATCGTTCCAAGGTAGACAGCTCCCTCGGCAGTTGCTTTTAATAACTGCGATGAGGTCGTTCCATTGGTGGTAATGGAACCGAATTGAACATAGGCGTTATATGTGTTTTCTAGAACTGGGTTTCCAAGCGTTGTGTCAAAGACCAAGTTTTGCACATTGCCGGTTGTATTGGCTGCAATAGTTATGGATCCTGATTTGGCAATTGTTCCATTAGATTGGAAAAGCAAATCTCCGCCATTCGATTGAATTGCAATTGCGCCAGTAGAAGCAATTCCTGGGGCACCTATGTTTGCAGTGTTATGCAAACCCGTAACTGTGATTGCATTGACCCCAGCCGTTGGAAATGATGCAGCACTAGTAACAGTAAGTGTTTGTGCAGCCAATGC
This sequence comes from Polynucleobacter sp. MG-28-Ekke-A2, assembly GCF_035012985.1. NCBI lineage: Bacteria > Pseudomonadati > Pseudomonadota > Betaproteobacteria > Burkholderiales > Burkholderiaceae > Polynucleobacter > Polynucleobacter sp. MG-28-Ekke-A2. The sequence continues at coordinate 19,331 of NZ_JAYGQU010000017.1, forward strand.
TACAGCTGCTAATGTGGCGCTATTGTTAATGCCTGTGAGACTAATGTAAGCACCAGAGCTAAGTGCGCCACTAACAGTAACCCCTGAGGATGTTGTAAGGCTGGCAGCTGTTGTTGCTGGGGTTAGCGGTGTTCCACACGAAGAACATGTGTTATCAACTGAAATATAACCAGGAACTGTTGTTGCGCCAATTGCTAATGCAGAGCCGCTTGATTTTTCTATGTAATTAATTGCAGAGCTGCTAGTTCCAGCGCCAATGGTTAAGGCACCAGTTGAAATCGTAGATAGTTTATTTCCGCTGGTAGTGTTGTAAGTAATATAGCTAGCGGTACCGCTGGTATTGGGAGCTACCGTTACTGCACCACTTTGACTAATCGCATTGTTAGAGGTGAAAGTGATATTGCCGCCATTGGCATTTTGGGTTATTGCGCCTGTTTGGGTAATGCCAGTGTTTCCACCCGCTGCAGTGTCATTTCCAGTCACTGAAATATCTGTACCGCCCGCGTTAATCGTCATTGCACCTAAAGAAACTACTGTGGCAGCAGTGGTACCCGTTCCCGTTACAGAAATAGAATTAGCTGTGATTGCGCCAGTCTGAGAGAGCACAGTTCCAGTTAGGCCACTAGCAACAATGGTTACAGCATTCGAGGCAACAATCGCTTTAGTGTGTATGAATGCTGTGCCACTAGCATTAGTTGCCTGCATGTATATGGAAACGTTACCTGCACTCGCACCAGTCCCTGTTGCAGTCAATACCCCAAATGCATCGTTGTACATCACGTAGCCAGCACTAATTGGTTGCGCTACAGTGCCAATATTAATATTGCTGCTGTAGGCATTCATGGTTACAACATTGTTACCAGAAGAAGTGCTATAGATTGCTGAATTAGCGCTTGCACCAGGGCCAATGAGACCGCCCAAAATAGTGATGCCGCCACCAGCAATGCTCGAAGTGCCTGAATTAAAAGTTATGACTCCATTCGCTTGCAGGATGCAGGATGAATTGGCTGGATCATATGAGAGTAGATTGAGGTTAATTGCACCGGGCCCATTGAGCGTATTTTGGCCCGCGGAAATCGTCCCCGCGCTCAAATTTAGGGTTCCGCCACTATTAGAACTACCGTACCAAACACCATTGATTGTGATGTTGCCGCCAGCAGTAAGGTTGCTAGCTAAAATTGCCCCGGCACCATTTTGAGTAACAGTAGTAGTTCCTACCGTACCGTTTGTAAGGTAACCACTTGTAGGGGTGCATGCTGAACCGCTACAGCCAAAAGTATTGTCAATAGTGATAGATCCAGATACCGACAAAGTTCCAACAGTTAGTACTGAACCACTTGCCTTTTGAATATAATTGACTGGACTTAGAGCACCTGTGGATGCATAGGTAAGTGAGCCGGTCGTAATTTGACTATTTAAATTGCCTGATGTGGTGTCGTAGGTAATTGTTTGCGCATGGTTGGTCCTATTGGCAGTAGCAAAGCTGACCGCAGATGTTGCTGTAATGTCACCATTGGTCTTAAATGTGACATCACCGCCATTGGAGTTATTAGTGATGGCACCTGTAGTAACGTTGATGCCGCCGGTAGTTCCGTTGGTACCAACAGTAGTGGTGATATTTAATGCATCCCCTACTGATGCATAAGTTCCAGCCACGTTCGTAATCGTAACTCCACCGGTAACAGACGCACCCAATCCACCTGCAGTACTATTAGCTCCAGTGATAGTCACTTTTGGCGCTGTAATTAGACCAGCCAGCGATTCAGCGTAAACACCAGAGCCAGTAGATGTGCTGGTAATAGAAATCGTGCCGGCTGTTGTAGTAAGAGTTCCAGCAGCATTACTCTGTACGCCTATGGCACCAACGTTGGTATTGTTGATAGTGATGCCAGTGGCCGCAGAAATAGCTGCATCAATTGTGATTCCACTTCCATTGCCGGTACTGGTGTTGCTTATATTTACACTATCGGTATAAGAAGTTAAAGTTGTACCAGCACTGAGATAGATAACCTGGCCAACTATTCCAGTTGAGGAGCTATTGGCGGTAATAGTGATATTGCCAGCCGCATTAATTGGTCCAGCCCCGTAACCGCAAATTTGATAACCGTACAAAGTGGTACCTGCAGATTTTACTTGAATATTAACGAAGCCGCCAATATTTAAGGTGACGTTAGTACTCTCATAGGCACTCAAGCCTCCTCCGGATACGGCAGCGTAACCGGCACCAATAAAGTTGCCACCTGTTGAAGTAGCGCTTACTACTCCAGCATTTGTGGTGGTGTTGATGCTTGCTTGGGGATAAATGTTTTGTAGATAGCCAACATTGACTGTGCCCATTGTGATGGTTTGATTAACTAAATCAATAGTACCGCCCGTACCGTCCATGATGACATATCCACCCCTCGTCGTTATGGGGGCAGTATTTAAAACGGTACCTCCATAGCCAGAACTGGTAGTGTTAGTCTTCCAATAAGATTGCATGACCACATTTATTGGGCCGCTGCTTGCTGTGATTGCACCACTAACGATTGATTGACCGCCAGCAAGGAATTGCAAATTAACCGTACCTGCGCCTGAAGAAGTAATTCCGCCTGAAGAGGTAATGCTTGACCCTTGAGTTAAATGGTTATCCAAAATCAAGGTGCCTGTGATGCCTGTAGCTGGCGCAAACGCCCAAGCGCCAGTCTGAGTAATTGCGCCTGTTGCTACTACCGTAACGTTAACTGGCGCGCTGATTGAGGCGCCCTGAGAAGTAATGGCTCCAATCGTTATTGCGCTACCACCATTACCGCTTGTAGTGTCATATTTAACGTTTTGTGCATGGGTTGTGGTGTTGGCAACTAAAGTAAGGCCGCCCGTTTGAGTAATATAGCCATTTGATTGAAACAGCACATCACCGCCAGCGGACTGAACTGCAAGTGCACCTGTTGACGAAATACCAAGCGAGCCAACAGTAGATGTCGTTGATGAATTTTTATACCCAATCACGCTGATCGCATTAACGCCAGCTGTTGGGAAAGATGCAGCATTAGTTACCGTTAATGTGTTTGCGCCCAGTGCAACAGCTGCATTTGTGGTGCTGGTATTAATGCCGGCGATGCTAATGTAATTTGCAGCGCTTAATGCCCCGCTAACAGTAACACCTACGCCAGTTGTTAAGCTAGCGGCAGCGGTTGCTGGGGTTAATGGAGTTCCGCATGCTGAGCATGCATTATCAATCAAAATATAGCCAGGCATGGATGTAGCGCCAACGGTTAACGCTGAACCATTTGAATTCTCAATAAAGTTGATGGCTGAAGTATTTGTACCGGCACCAATGGTTATTGCACCAGTTGAAATCTTAGAAAGCTGATTTCCGCTAGTAGTGTTGTAAGTAATGTTGGCTTGAGTGCTTGCTGCTGTATTTGCTACCAAGCTAATTGCCCCACTCTGGGCAATTAAGTTATTCGAAGTAAAGGTGATGTTTCCGGAAATAACATTACTTGTCACTGCACCAGTTTGAGTAATGCCGGTAGACCCCCCTGCGGCAGTGTTATTGCCAGTGACGACAATATTTCCTGATGCAGAGTTTGTAAATATTGGTGATCCACTAAACCCAATATTAGCAATACCATAACCAGCAGTAGCCAAAGAAGTTGATTGCGTGGTCGCTGCCGTTCCGCCGGTCCATAAAGTATTGATATTGGTACCGCTACCTGTTGTTAATGCAGTAGTGTTTGTTTTAGCAGCAATCTCAGTAGCAATGAGTTGCCCATTGATGAGCTGCAAATTCAGCTGAACCATTCTTGTCAGCGGAGTAGCTGCTGCACCCCACCCTAACAAATAATTTGCATTAGTAGCTGTATTACCTGCCATGGCGTATACAACGGAAGCAGTCTGAATATTGTTAGTAAGACCAGCATTGATACCGGCAATAGAGCCAGAAGTTAATGTAGGCAATGCGTTAATTGAGCCAATATAGGTACCGCTTGTGTTGGATATGAATGTAGGTGCCACAGTTGTGCCAGCAGCATACAAGCCATTTACCGTCATTGCTCCAAGACTTGTAATAGTTGTTGCAGTAGTTGCAGTGCCATTAACGGTAATACCCAATCCAGTAATAGCGCCCGTAGCAGTAATGGTTGTGCCAGTTGTTGAGGTTGCGGTCAGGCTTACAGTGCCTGATGTTGCCGTAATTGGGCTGGTGTAAGCAATACCTGCCCCAGTTGATGTAACTGAATTTAGAGTGATATTGCCAACAGATGCATTTAAGCTACTTGCAGAGGCAGTGTCTTTGATGCCAATACCGGCTGTACCCGCAATTGCATTTAGCGTAATAGCATTTGTTCCAGCATAAGCGCCTGAAGTTAAAGCTCCGCCAATAGTAAGCGCTGTTCCCGTAGTTGCATTTGCCGCTAGAGTTGTCCCATTATTGGTGTTATCGACCAGAATATACCCAGGCACCGTAATTGCCGATGTCGTAATGGGTGCGCCATTCGTAATCTCAATATGATTAATTGCGGTTGTGGAAGCGGCGCCTGTTAAAGTGAGCTGACCCGATGTAATGAGTGAAAGGTTGTTACCGGATGTTGTGTCATAGGTAACAGATGATCCAGTTCCAGTGGTATTACCTGCCAAGGTAATAGCGCCAGTCTGATAAATTTTGTTATTGGATATGAAAGTGATACTTCCACCATTACTGCCATCAGTAATGTTCCCTGTTTGATAGATCCCTGTTACCCCACCAGCAGCAGCAGCAGCAGCTTGAGTTCCAGACACATAGATGCTTCCACTTCCACCAGAAATTGTCATTGCACCCAATTCGACTGCATTTCCCGTTCCCGCAGTAGTGCCTGTAACGCTAATACCGCCATTGGTGGAGGTAATTAATCCATAGTATGTAACTGCGGTAGATGTACCGGCTGTCCCGCTTGTGTTTTGTGCATTAATAAGTACATCGGCGCCAGCGGTAATCGTGCCTGTATTAGTGAGCGAAGAACCGGTGCCATTACTTTTGACATAAATGTTGACGTTACCACCACTACCTGCCACAGTCGTCGCGTTGATATTGTGCAAGTTGTAGACGCCATTATTCACTCCAACAATGCCACTTACGGCACCAACAATAGGACTTCCTGATGTTCCTAAGTTCACATTTGCGCCATACGCAAAGATGTCTAGCGAACCTTGACCAGCAGTAATCGTGCCTGTCGATATAGCCTGAAGATTAATATCGCCGCCCACGATCGAAGAAGTGCCCGAGGTAAGAGTAATATTAGCGGCTGCAACATCTAATGCAGGAGGAGCGCCGCCTGCGTACCCCGCATAGAGACCGATACTAATACCGTAACCACTAGACTGCTGTGACGAGAGGATGCTTCCGGTAGTCAAGAATGCAGTTGACCGGCTAGTTGCGTTGATGGTGACAGCCCCACCCGCATTGATTAAATTAGTTTTAACGCCAGGAGTAGAAGCAGTAACAGTAGCGCTCGTAACATTAGCGGCGGTTAGCAAATATCCACTTGCTGGAGTGCAGCCTGAACCAGAGCAACCATAGGTATTGTCTAATACTACGGATCCCTTAACGTTAATAGTACTGAGTTGAGCGATAGCGCCACCAGAGGAGAGGACATTCAGGTTGATGCCTGCACCAGCCACCGTTGAAGCGTCCGTAATGGTATTGACTGTAATTCCTTGAATTGCTGCACTCGTTGTACTAAAGGTAACGTCCAAAATTCCGCCGGGCGATGACAATGACATATTCGGTACGGAAGAAATCGCTGTAGAGCTTACATAAACCGCATTGTTACCAGCTGTTAGAACTGTCTGAAATGCTGCCTGAGTTAATGCTGATGGCTGCACATTGCTGCTTGGATCAAGCAACCAAGTTCCCGCTTTGCCGTTAGGCGCTCTGGTATTAACGCTAAATCCAGTCACCACAACATCGTTTGCACCTGAGGTTTCGACTAAGCCACCATTACCACCGAGTGCGCCACCTCGTGCATTGAATGTGCCATAAGCATTAAGCACTTCACCCCAGTTCAGGACATTTCCGCCATTTCCGTTTTGGATAGCGTTTGCACTGAGGGTGCTGTTTTGATCGATATTAGTTACTTGAGATGTCGGCAGCGTGAGGATGCTGCTCAAGTTTGGTAGGAGTGCACTTTGTGCTGCACTGCCTGGGAGAGGACTTGTTTGGAAGTCACGGCCGGTGGTGATATTTCCGCCGCCAAGTTGTCCATTTGCTTCTAGTGTTGCACCAGTTAGTGTGGTGCTAATGAAGCCTGACTGGGCAATCGTGCCACCTAAACCTGCCCCACCATTGGTTTGGATATACCCAGTATTTTGATAGGTGCCCGTAGGCGAGCTTAATAGAATTAATCCACCATTACCGCCATTAGCATGAATTTGCGCTGCGGTATCAAGCGAGTTATTGCCGACAAGAATAATTTGTCCGCCAGTGGTAATGCTATTTTGGGAATTGGTATTGTTTACTGCTGAAGCTGATATTCCAGAATTGGAATCAAGAGATGTTGCTTGGGATATTACGTTAAATGCTACTGCTACTGAATTTGAGTTATTTTGCGCTGGCGAACCAGTAGAGAAATAAATTGCAAATGGATTTTGAATGACCGGTGGCGCTAATGTAGAACCACTGCCAATATTATTGGCTAATCCAATCTGAATTAATCCGCCACCAATTAATCCATCTGCACTAATTAATGCATTATTCATTACTGTGGAGTTTTGACCAGCAATAATAATTTGCCCGCCAATACCATTTAATCCAACTGCGTCAATAATTCCATTATTAATAACATTTCCATTTTTAGAAACGATATTAATATTGCCGCCATTAATACCATTGGCAATTAATGAGGTATTTGAATTATTTTGGATATTTTGATTGCCAATATTAATATCGCCTGTGGCAATGATCGTAATATTATTTCCATTACTGGTGTAAACATTGCTATCCGCATTAATACCGGAATTTACTCCGTTACGGCGGCGAGTATTTCCTGCAGTGCCAGAAGCATTCGAAGAGCCCGCTCCCGAACCTGTAGATCCAGAGGTATTAATAGAGCCGAGGATATTAATCGTCGCGCCAGCTAAGAAGACATTTCCAGAGCTGCCGCCAAGGGTGTTGATAGAGCTGCCCTGGTTTACGTTGATGACGTCAGCCATTGCATTGAGTGCGCCTACCTGAATGTTGCTATTGATCTCAATCAGACCGCCGTTGGCAATCAGATTCAGCGAGGTATTGGGATTAGTTGCCAGAATGTTGGCCCCAGTGACAAACCGAATCAAAGCAGTTTGGCTTTGAGTGCAAGTTCCCAAGCCTGAACATGCGCTACCCGTCGCATCAAGCGTCACACTAGTAGTATTCAAGGCATTAGAAATTAAGCTTGCGGCATTGCTATCAACAATGATGCTGGTGGGATCGACTATCCATAAACCCGTTTTGCCCTTAGGCGCACTGGTATCAACGCTTAAACGTTGCCCTAATTGCACTTGGCCTTTAGAGCTGGTTTCTATTGCACCGCCATTACCACCTTGCGCCCCACCCTTTGCGAAGAGGTTTCCAGCAATTAAGGTCTTGATTTGAGACCAAATATTGATGGTTCCACCGTTACCGTTTTGGGTAGCAGATGCATCTACAGTTGCGTTAGTTTGTACGGAAACTGTGTTTGCTAAGGAATTGTTTTGTATAGCGTCTTGAACTGATTGATTGTTTGCGCTGTTTACGCCAACATTAATAGTTCCGCCGGCTGTTGCACCAGTGGCAGTGGTTTTTGAACCGCTTGCTAAAGTAATGTTATTACCTTTAAGGCTAATATTGCCACCCGTTGCTTGTGCAGAATTGGCTTCAATCACACCACTTTGCTCGATTGTGTCGGCAGTTAATGAGATTTTTCCACCAGAAGTATTAATATCGGATGCAGAAATAGTGCCGGTATTTTTAATGAGTGAGCCCATTAAATTCTGTGCAGCATTTGCGCCAATAATTACTTGACCACTACCTGCATTAATTAATAATTTATTTGAAATTAATGCATTTACTACTGAAGCATCAACTGAAACGCTGACAAATTGACTGCCAGAAAATTTCAAAGTCACTTTTTGACCGGCAACTAATGCAATCGCATTATTACCACTCATTGTTGCAGTAATAACGCCAGTATTAACTACTTGTGGCGCCATTAATGCAATATAACTATTAATATTATTGCCAGTAATATGGCCTTTATTGATAATTTTGCCAGTAGTGCCACCCTCATAAACCTGAGTGTCCTTACCAGACATAAATTCTGTTGCAGAGATGTTCATGGTGGTTGCCACCATGCCACCCACATTCACTTCAGCGCCCTTACCGAACACCACGCCATTGTTATTTACAAAAATCACCTGACCATTGGCGTTGACTGCGCCATTGATCATCGATTTTGAAGCACTATTGACGTAATTGAGGGTTGATGCAGAGGAATTGGGTTGATTAAAGTTCACAGTTGCCTTTGAACCTACATCAAAACTATTCCAATTAATCACAGCACGTTGACTGGATTGATTGATATTCATAGTGTTACCCGCCTGGGAGATGGCTGCTGTACCAGCAACAACTTTCCCGCCTGTTGGCAACGCATTAGCGGCGGGAGGGGCAGCTAGCGCCTGTCCAGCCAGACCAGCAATAGCTAAAGCCGCTAATAACTTAGCGGCTTTGAACTGTGATTCACAGCTCTTTCTATGCGATGGTTGCGTAATTTTAGGTATCAAACTTGGTATTTCACTTAAGTGCTAGAGAATTTAACGAAATTTCTCTAATAAAAAAATCCCTCGATCGTGGGAGTTTGTAAATATTTTTGCAATTTCTTATACATTCTTAAAAAAAGATTGTGCCCTTGATCCAACCTTGTACCGATCTGTACATGTTGTCTGCATTTAACTGTTGGCCACTTTGTGTATAGAGCGGATTGTTGCCTACGCGCCATGCCAATGAACCAGAAAGTTGAACTTTTTCGTACTGATACTTTGCTGACAAACCTGTTGCGTATAAAGAATAGGTATTGTTAGCGTTGGTCTGCCCTTGCCAGTTGTTATAAGTGCTTACATATTGCTGAACTAGTCCAGCATCAAAAAAAACACCAACTTGCAAGTCTTGAATCAAGTTATGGTTAATTTCTACAGAAGCAATTGCTCCTTGTGCACCACCTCCCTGGGCTACAGGGTAAGCACGTACACCATAAGGGCCACCCATATAGATCTGCTCGGCACTATTGAGGTTCTTATTAGCCAATTGACCGTAGATAGAAGCCACTAAATTGGTTTTATCAATCGGCAGTGGCTGTGTAATCGAGCCATTAAAGCCCAGCTTTGCAAAAGTACCTTTTGTTGCGGCACCCTGTGCGTCGTTATTGGCTTGATTGGCGTTATTAATACTTAAAGAGCCCAAGGTAGCTGTAGCGCCCCAGCTTGCATAAGCTTGACCAATAAAGTTAGTGCCGTTGATGCCAAGACTTAAATCGTTGAGCTGATAGTTACTGCTCTCGATACCGTTAGTTTGGTTGTTGTAGTTCTTATTTTCAAAGTTGATGATCACATTCTTAGTGGAACGTGCAGTGCGCTCTAGCGCATAGATTGAGTAAATTCCGTAGGTTTGTGCTGTACCTTGTGAAATCGTTGTTGAGTAACTTGATAAGCTTTTGTAATCCAAGGCGCTAACGCCTGCAGATACTCTCCAGCCGTCATAACCCACTGGCAAACCGTATCTGAGCTGCCCATAGACAGAGCCTTGTGAGCCAATCACATCTAAAGTGGCTTGGTCGCCATTACCACTAGGGTTGTTCAAGCTTAAGCTAGCCGATGCTTGTGCAGGCCCTGTATTGGCTGCGCCATAGTTTGATAGATCTACCCTACCTGCAAATAAACCCGTATCTTTGGCATTGACCAAGATATTCGTTGTCTCTTCCTTGTCACCCTGCGCTAACTCTCCGCTAACTTCATTACCTGGCGTTTCATTGAGGATGGCTAAACTTCGCTCCAAACCCTTCAGGTCAATAAAGTTACCAGGCTCATTACTATTGGTAATGAATTTTTGAATAACTTCAGACTTGAGGCGACTTGGTGATTCTTTATTGAGTTCAATAATGACATTGCCTACCTTGCCTTCAATAATCTTGATGGTGATAACGCCATTAACAACGTCTTGAGGTGGGATGACGGCTTGGGCCATTCTTCCCATCTGAGCGTAAAGATTAGTTACCGCATCTCCAGCCTCTTTGATTTGATCCAAAGTTAACTGGCGATTAGTAAAGGGCTTGAGAGCTTCCTGTGCTTGCTCTTGCGTAATAAGCGTAATACCAACCACCTTAAAGGAGCTCACCTCAATTGTTTTGTCGCCTGATTTTGGCCTACTTGGTTTTGTGGGCTTCTTAATGAGGTTATCTGGCGCAACATTTTGGCGATCGCGGTCAACCTCACGTTGTAATTGTTGTTGTAATGCACCAGCATCAGGGCCAACTTGTGAATATGCCGAACCACTCAAGACCAAAAAACCTGCCGCTAATGCAATTGCACGACGTGCAGAAGCAGGGGCGCTAAATGGTGAGCACTTAACAGTAGTGCTAGATTGAATGGAATGGCGAATGTGAGGGTGCATCTTGTCGTTTCTAATAATTGAGCAGACATTAAAACGCTAAATCTAGAAGCTGAAAATCCCTCGAACGAGAGTTAGCCTTAAGGCTAACTGACCGACTTATTTGGCTCGTTTTTTGAAAGCAATGAGCTGGGCTAGCGAACGCAAGTGCAGTTTACGCATGACCTGCGCCTTGTACTGCTTGGCCGTGTACAGTGAAATCTGTAGTTTTTCTTGAATTTCTGCATTACTAAACCCTAAAGCAAGCAATTCAAGCACCTCAAGCTCCCGTGGAGCCAAGGCCTTAACGTGCTCCTCAAAAGCTTTTTGCTCAACATAGCTGCGCATATTGTTAGCATCTATATCTAAAGCTTTGATTACCGCATCTAAAAGGGCGTCTCGCTCAAATGGTTTGACTAAAAATTCAATAGCGCCCTGCTTCATTGCTACAATCGATTGTGCAACAGTGCTTTCTGCGCTAATAAAGATAATTGGCACCTCACGAACACGCTTTATCATCTCCGCCTGTAGTTCTACCCCAGTCATATCCGGCATGCGCATATCAGTAATAACTACTGCTGGCGCAACGTGAAGTGGAATCTTTAAAAACTCTATAGCAGAAGCAAAGGGGTAAACCCGGTATCCAAGAAACTCCAAAAGACTCGTTAAAGTAGCTCGCATCGAAGCATCGTCCTCTATTAAGAAGACATGTTTCAAAACATCATGGATTGCAGCTTTACCGGTCATTGTTACTTGTTGCCCAAAAATTACTCTCTCGGATTATGACAAACATACTGCCCATCAATATCCCTCGATCGCGGGATACGCTAAATCCTCAAATCATCGACTGGGATTGGGAGGGAAGACGAGGCTAAAAGTTGCGCCAGCATTTGACCCGCGCTTATAAAAAATATCTCCGCCATGTCTAGTCATGATGTGTTTGCACAACCAAAGGCCCAAGCCCATGCCCGATTCTTTCTGTGAGTCTAGTAACTCAAATAATGAATGCTCTCTTTCAATAGGAACACCCGGACCGTTATCGCTAATATTGATTGTGACTTGTTCGCCCTGAAGATTGATGGCAATAAGGATATGTTTTTTCTCTATATTGTTCTTACTTTTCAGGGACTGAATAGCGTTATTTAAAACATTGAGAATGGCCTGATGAATCTCAATCGAATTAGCATTGATGTAGCACCGCCCTGGCATCTCAATTAATAATTCAATATTCGAGCCTCTGCACTCTGGCTCTACCAATTGGGCTATTGAATAGACGAGCCCAATCAAATCAATTCTCTCTAACGTAATCGCATCACCGGAGAACAGTGCGCGCAGTGAGCGAACGATTTGTCCCGCTCTTCTTGTATCAGCCTCAATAGAATTGACGATATCCTTTTCTAGATCGAGTTTAACTACATTTCTATCCATTAGGGATTTAAGATGCTGCGCATTTAAAAGAGATGCGCCAAGTGGTTGACTTAACTCGTGCGCTAATGATGCAGCTAAAGCGCCGGTGCTAGCAGTCTTGTTGGACTTCAGTAGATAAGAGACTAATTTTTCGCGCTCAACTAAAAGCTCTTGTATTCTCGTCCGCTCTTTTGATGCAATGTCATACTTATAGGTTGATTCACGCTCTTTTTTCCACAGTCTGCGGTAAAGGTAAGCGTTGATCAATATATAAACTATCACGTTAATCCCATTTGATGTCCATGACATCATGCTGGACAATAGATCAGCGTTTACGATATTTTGTATATTTAAGTGAGGGCTCCGATTAACCGTAATTATTCTGAATGAGTAGGCGGTAACTTGTAAAGCCAAGAAGAAAATTAATACGCCAACAACGTAATCTCTTTTTTTCCGTAGGTAGTATGCAATGGAAAAAAACTCCCAAATCATCAATGGAATTTGTGTGCCTGCCACCGTATTTACGCGAGCAACAAAGCTATTCTCCTTTAGAAAAAAATGAAGGAACACAAAGCAAAATATTACATAGCCAATAGCTAGGATATACATCACCGACCTCTTAATAGGAGCATTCCAACTGCTTAAGAAGAGAGCAAGCAACACAACAGATGCTATGTATAAATAGTTTGCAGGAAGTAAAAAAACGGAACCAAAAAACGGAACCAAAAACCAAAAAAAATAAGCAATGCTTCTCAGCAAAACTGCATATCGCCAGAATAGAGAGGATTCTAAGGAGTTATGGAGTTGATTATCAACTTGCACGGTCAAGAATATTCCAAATAGGATTAGTCCGAATATTCCAAACAGCAGTTGATTCATTAATTCCATGGTTACTCTCTATTCATTTTCGGTTTGGATTATTTATGATTATCATCAACATTCTAGATCATCAAATTTACGCCTAGATTCTTTGGGCGCCTCCAGTCGAGGTCTCTGACGGCAAGGTTTAGGTGCGCTTTAAACGCAAAACTAATTGGCGAGAAGACGATTGGCGGCTTAATTGTAAATAACTTGAGTCTCTTAACTGTCAAATAGACCCAACTGATCCCCAATAGATTCAGTGCTCTTCTTGGTTAAAAAGGCGCTAGGATTTTTTGGTTGCAACTCTCCGCCCAAGCTTTGTGCCTGATGAATCATCCACTGAACTCTGCGACTAATTTGGATGCGGTAGGCATTGGGAACATTGATGGCAGATAAGGTTTGGGCTTTATTCATAGTGACAATATCGCCACCATAGAAAATGGCATCTGCATTTCCACTTGCGATGGCTGATTGTGCAATCAAGCACATGGCTGTAAAGGTAATTTGATTTAAATGGCGCATTATTTAACCTTGGGATTTAGGGGGTGTTTCTTGTGAATTCTAACAGCGCAAAAACTGAAAATTGGCTATGCGGACTATCTCAATCCCAGTGCTTTATTGGAATACCAAATAGCCTTTATTCGCCACAACCTTTAATATAGAGCACTTGTCCCAGCTTTATGCATTCAGAAAATACAAATTGACCAGCCAGCCAAATCCGACTTTACTTAAAAGCTCGAGCAAGAAAACCCAAGGCATTAGCCTTTTTTCAGCCACTGCTCTAGGTATCGGCGGCATGATGGGGGCTGGGCTATTTTCTCTTTTGGGTACTGCTAGCGCTCATGCGGGGTCGCATATTCCCCTGGCCTTTTTACTAGGGGCTATAGCTGCCTCATTCTCGGTCTACTCCTATGCCAAATTAGGTGCTACCTTTCCTAGCAGTGGAGGTGCTGCCACATTCACTGTGATGAGCTTTGGTCCTGGGGTCATTTCTGGCGGCCTAAATATATTTCAATACATTGCCTATCTGATTGCAGCCGCTCTTTACGCTGCTGGGTTCTCGGAATATGCTAATACCCTGCTTGGTGGAAACTTAGACCCCCTTGAAGTAAAGATCGTTGGCGCCGTTATTGTCATTCTTTGTACCGGCATTAACTTATTGGGTACCAATATTGTTGGCAAGGCAGAAATGCTAGCGATTGGCTTTGTCACAATTGCCCTGCTACTGTTTTCTGTTCAAGGCATTCATGTAGCCAATATTGGCGCATATCAGTTTACTGGCTGGTCTCTCAATGGCATTGCGATTGCTACCGGCATCTTGTATATCAACTACCAGGGTTTCGGCGTAGTTACCAACTCCTCCAATGCCATGCGTGAACCCCAAAAAGAGCTTCCTCTTGCTATGTTCTCGGCCCTGATTTTAGTAACGATTGCTTATGTACTAGTTAGTACCGCAGTGATACTGCTACTTTCACCCACTCAAATGGCAACCTACAACGGCCACGTATTGGCCGATGCAGCTCAAATCGTATCTGGGAAAGCAGGCTTTGTTGTGATTGGTGCCTCTGCCCTTCTAGCCTGTGCCGCTGCGCTTAACGCCACTATTTTTGCCGCATCTAATATTGCAGCCGATATGGCACACAAAAATTCTGTTTCTAAAGCCCTAGGTGACTCGGTCTTAAAAACAGAGTTTCGTGCATTAACTGTGTCTGCATTCTTAGTGATTGCTTTGGTCTTGGCATTTCCATTAGAGGTTGTTGGCAAAATGGCCAGCCTTGCCTTTTTATTGGTCTATGCCGCCATTACTTACGGACACATTCGCGTACGAAATCAAACAGGTGCAAAGCTTTGGCCACTTTGGGCGGCAATCGTCATTAACTTGAGTTTGTTTACTACCCTATTTATCAATGTGATCGAGACTGCGCCCAATAGTGCAATTGCTCTAGTGATCGCCCTAATCGGATCTTTTGCAATTGAAGCAACTTCTCGTAAATTTCTGAGGAAGAAATTAAAGCCCCATTGAGCGGTGCAAGATTTTAGATTTCATCTCCACCCACAGGCTTTCAAAATCTTCGGTCTTGTCTTCTGACAGTTGAATCGACTCAAAAAGGCCGCCAAAGATGATGGAGCCCTTCTTCACCAAAGTCTTATCAAACTCACCCAAGGATATCGGCTTATCGTCCATATCCCTAGTGAGCTGGGCTGAGCAAACAATCGCATCTGCATCATCCCGATCAATGACTGCAAACTCAATAAATTGTTGATTCTTTTCAACAATAACCAAGGTCCCGCGGGCATAGCAAACGGCCTCATGTGCTTGCACGATGTATGCAAGAAATTGATTCTGCTCATCGTCACTCTTCATGGGGAGATCATCAATAAAGAATAGGTATTGATCTCCCTCGCTATTTACCAAAGTAAATACCTTTGGAACAACACCATGCCCCAAAGCTAAATTACGGTAATAGGAAGAAATTTCTACGGCAAGATTTTCAGAAAATAAGTGCATATTGATTCAGGAAAATATTACTCTTTACGAGTTTTAATAGATTCGATAATTTTATAGAAAGAGTCGGGCTGAACGGAATTCTGACCCTTAAACGGCTGATCGGTTATCACCAACAAGGATATCAGTGCACCCATGGTGATAGGCAAAATCTTCAATCCCAAGAAGAATGAATCTGAGGGCAAAAAGAGAGTATTAATGCCCATCAAGGCAAACATACAGATCAAAATGACTATCCAAAATAAGCCTGGTAAACGGATATTGGCACGTTCGATACGCGCCTCCCTGCTCTCAGCAACCTCTTCAGATTTTTTGATGATATCTGTATACATTGCTGTTTGACGATTGGTTTGGGGTTCAATTGACATCAATTGTCTAGAAATTCCGCGCCACAACATGTGCGTCTTAGAGCTGCCCTCACCCTTTTGCAATAGAGCCCACTCGTCATTCACAATCGAGTTCATATAGTCAAATAGCTCAACACGTATAGGCGCTATAGATGGATCACCAAATCGCGTGGGTAGACGATCTAAGTTATTTATACGTCCAGCCTCTTGAGACACCAGTGTTTGCACTTCACGAAAATTGCTTTGTGCTTGATTGAGTAAAAAAACCAATCAATAATCCGCTAAGCGTGATGATGGATCCAAAAAGACCCAAACCCAATCGGGTGCTATCTTGTGTGGGCGCAAAGATCGGGATGTGTTGCAATGCACGCGGCATCACATCGAGCAAAGTAACAAAAAAGATAATCAGCAATATCAGAATTTGGATATTACTTCTTCTGTATATCCAGTTAAAGAATAGGCTTTCTTTGGAAGGAGTATTCATAAGGCCTAGCTACTAATATTTTTTTGTAGAAAATGAAGCGTACGCTCCCAGGCTAACTGCGCTGCTTCTGCGTTGTACTTTAGTGGAGCCAATCCCCGTGCATCCGATTTAGGGTTTGCGAAGGCATGCTTGGTATCGTAGCGGTGAAATTCATAATCCACGCCCGCTTGTTTTAGCTTTTGCTCTAGCTGGTCGACACCAGCAATTGGGAAGAACTCATCATGCATAGCCCAGTGGCCTAACATCGGCCTGCTAATAGCATCCGCATTGACATACTCCAAAGGAGGATTGCCGTACCAAACTATAGAAGCATCGAGCTCCGGCACATTGCAAGCAGCTAAAATGGTCAGCGCACCGCCCATACAAAATCCTGTTACTGCTACCTTTGCGCTACCAGTAGCTTTTAAGTACTGAACTGCACCCCGAATATCTTGACCAGCCGCATCACCAAAGTTCAGGTCGCCCATTAAGTGCTCAGCTTCATTAGCCTCAATCGCCAACTTGCCACGATATAAATCCGGAACTAATGCACGATACCCTGCTTTAGCAAGGCGATCAGCAACCGCCTTTACCTCATCATCAAGACCCCACCACTCCTGAATAACGACCACGCCAGGAGCAGTTGCTTTATCAACTGGCTCAGCCAAGTAACCCTTTACCGCCTGTCCATCGGGTCTTTTAAATTCAATCATGAGGTCTCCTTATGTTCTTTAGTTCTTACGCTTTTTTCGTATCAGCATGAATATATCCCACAACCCAAAAAGTGAGCAAGCCACAAATGGCAGCCCCATAACCAACTAGGTTGTAATGCTCCATCCTGCCATTAGTTGTAATTGTGACCACTAGGCCTGCTACTACTGACGCTATGCCGGAAGCTAACATCTGAACTGAGCCAATTAAGCTCATAAAGGTTCCCCGAATTTTGGGCTCTACCATTTGGCTCACAATAGCCATGGCCGGAATCATTCGGCCAGAAATCAAGACAAAGAAGGCGGTCTGATTAACAAGTACCACCCATAAAGGAACCGGTATTAAATTGGTCGTTACTAGGATCGGTATCAAACTAATGATGGCTAGTATGCGAAATACTTTGACCTTGCCATATTTATCTGCCATGTGTCCGATAAATCTAGAGCTCATCAAAGTCGCCAAACCACCACAAAGATAGATCAGGGAAATGTAGGAATTTTCAATCCCAACGTTAGCGGTCAGATAGAGGGCAATATAAGGAATAACAGTAAATCCAGTCAGCATAATTAGCCCCACAAACAGAAAGGCGCGAAGATGACGATGGGCGACAAAGACTTCGTAGATTTGCTGGAAGCGACTACCCTCCTGGACGTGATGCAAGTGGCCAGAAATTTTCGGGATATAGCGATATCCAATAAATAGAATCAATATCGAGATGAGTCCAATAAACATAAACGGAGCGCGCCAACCCAGTGAGGTGATATGGTTTGCCAAAAATAAACTTAATGGAACACCTGCAACAGTTGAAACGGAGAAAGCAGCCATGACCGTACCCAGTGCCTTGCCTCTCCGCTCGAACGGAATGGCATCCGCCACAATAGTTTGCACTAATGATCCCAAGATTCCGCCAAAGGCACCAGCGCATGCGCGAGCAATAAATAACGCATGATAATTTGGCGCAAAGCCACACACCACGGTGGCAATAATGAAGCAGACATACAAACCCAATAACAGCTGTCTGCGCTCAAAGCGATCTATATAGTAGGTTGCAAATACGCCAGCAATTGCTGCAGCAAAAGTATAGGAGGATAGCAACAATCCAAATTGATGCGTATTAATGGAAAGCGCTGCAATGAACTGAGGCCCAAGCGGCATCATGATCATAAAATCGAGGATATGCGTGAATTGAATACCAGCCAAGGCAAGCAAAAAGAATCTCTCTTGCTGAGGGGTGCGAACTAAACTCAAAGTAGACTCAACAGTGCAAATTAGGGGACAAGAGAGCATTATCCTCTCTAGCGCACGGATCTGCTTTGGGGTAGGATTATGGCTATATTGCCTACTAACCTATTTCTGAATGGAAATTATGGCCTTGCCAGTTTTACCAGCCACTACAACAGCCGTCTCGCTTACCTTTGTTTTTATGGACCTCTTTGTTGGGGTAACAGGCTTAATACTGATATTGATATTCCATGGCAGCGGCTTGAATCACATGGTCATGCGTTTTGAGCGCATTACTAAGGCAAATCTAGATCGCAATCAATATGATCGGATCTTTTTTCACTTCTACGTAGCCTTCATTATTATTGCCTTGATTCATATTTGCGAGATCTTCATTTGGGCTGCCATGCTCTTTTGGTTGGATCTAATCCCTAGCGGGGTAAATGCCATTCTGTTTGCTGGCAGCTGCTATACGACTGTGGGTTTTATGTCCGACATTCTTCCTTATGGCTGGAAAACGATGGCCTTCTTTATTGCCTTTTCGGGCCTTTTTTCAATTGCCTGGACCACCTCTACAATGATTGGAATGACAGGCATCTACAGACAGGCTTGGAATCTAAAGTATTTAAGACGTTATAAATAACTTTGGTGGATTCAACTACGAAGTGCAACTTTGAACAACTAGTTAAGGAGGCTAAGGATGTTTTAGTATCCAAAGCTTCTAGACCTGCAAGTCAAAGTAGCCATGACCTATCAACACCTTAGCCAAACT
>NZ_JAYGQU010000018.1:0-30693 GCF_035012985.1 Polynucleobacter sp. MG-28-Ekke-A2
ATCCTTGGCTAGTTCGTTGGCTAAGGCTTGTAATTTACTACGATCCATTGTGTGATGTTCCATGTGGCTATCCTTCTGTGAAGGTTAATTGGCCGAGGGAACTTACACAAATTTATTTACAGGGTCAAGATAAATTTTTTACCTTGAATTGCAAAGCTAGGCATTAAATCCTCCGCTGAGCTTAAATTTTGATACCTCCCACTTTTCTGGAGTGGTATTACTATTTGGGTATTCAGGCCGTCAAGTAGGTCAGTTTGAACATCAAGAATATAAGGCCTTTTTTTGGTGGGGTGATCGACATTCTGTTAAACGCTAAATCTGACGATTAGAAAGTTCTCCATTTGTCGAGCGGAAGATCCTCTTCATCTGTAATTTGATTGTATTCGCTGATAAATTTTGCATTCTCCAGTTTCCAGAGTCGCTCCTTTTCTTTCCTTACAAGTGACTCTAAAAAGGCATCACATACTTTCGAAATATTGATGCCTAACTTTTTTGCCTCAGCCAATACTTCAGTATTGAGCGTGAGATTAGTAGCCTTTTTTAAGCCTTTTTCTTTGTTATAGGTGCGGATAGAGCCATGGATGATCATGTCTTAATCATAGGCAGAATTTGTACGCAGTCAATATGCGTATAAATTATCTGGGTATAGATCAATATTGTTAGAAGGGCAGCCTAGCATCTGGCTTAGCTGCCAACAATACTGCCTTAAACTCCGCCTGAATACGCTTAATCGCCGCTTCACTATCCGCTTCAAAGCGCATCACTACTACAGGCGTAGTATTCGATGGTCTGGCTAGACCAAAGCCATCAGCGTATTCCACGCGTACACCATCAATCGTATTAATCGATTGCGAAGTAGGGAACTTTGCATTTGCTTTGATGGTCTCCAGCAATGCAAAAGGTTCGCCTTCAGCGCAAGCCAGTTGCAGTTCTGGCGTGCAAATAGCATTCGGTAAATCATTGAGTGTTTTATTTGGATCTTGTTCTTTAGAGAGAATCTCCAGTAAGCGCGCGCCAGTATATAAACCATCATCAAAACCAAACCAACGGTCTTTAAAGAAAATATGACCGCTCATTTCTCCGGCAAGAGGGGCGCCAGTTTCTTTCAGTTTGGCTTTGACTAGAGAGTGGCCTGTTTTCCACATCAAGGGCTCGCCACCATGCTGCTTTACCCAAGTTGCAAGATTGCGAGTGCACTTTACGTCGTAAATAATTTGCCCACCTGGATTACTAGAGAGGACATCCTTAGCAAAGAGCATCATTTGGCGGTCTGGGAAAATCACCTGACCATCCTTAGTGACAACACCCAGACGATCGGCATCACCATCAAAAGCGAGACCTAATTCGTTATCGGTGGTCTGTAGATTTTTAATGAGATCTTGTAAGTTCTCAATATGCGCAGGATCGGGATGGTGATTCGGAAAATGACCATCGACTTCACAAAACAGTTCTTGCACTTCGCAGCCTAAAGCCCTAAATAACTTACCGGCAAATGCACCGCCCACGCCATTACCGCAATCAACTACGATCTTCATAGGACGGGCTAGCTTAACATCGCTCACAATACGATCTAAATACATAGGGAAGATATCAAAGGTACTTCGACTACCTTGGCCCTCAAGAAATTGCTTCGCTTCAATACGTTTACGCAGCGCCTGAATTTGCTCACCATAAATTGCAGCACCACCCAACACTATTTTGAAGCCGTTATAGTTTGGCGGGTTGTGGCTGCCCGTAATCATGATGCCGGACTTGGGTTTCTTGCCATTGATCACTTGGTTAGCGCCAAAGTACACCATTGGCGTAGCAACCATGCCTAAATCAACCACATTGATACCAGTTGATAACAAGCCCTCTGTGAGCGCTTCGATTAAGACAGGGCCTGATAAACGACCATCACGCCCTATGACAATCTCAGTTTCTCCAAGCTCACGCATCTCAGAACCAAATGCCTGACCAATCAGTTTGGCAATGGATGGATCTAAGGTCTCATCAATAATGCCACGGATGTCATAAGCTTTAAAAATAGATGGCGATAGTTGCACAATTAGTCCTTATATTTAATGGTGGATTCAAACACGAAGTGCAACACGGTTTAAAGATTGAGTAAAGACTTCACTTGGTGTTTTAAATCCCAATCGTTTTCTGGGTCTGTTATTTAATTGATCTTGGATCATTCTAAGCTCCTTGTCGGTGACAGTGGTTAAGGCTCTTTTCTTGGGGATGTATTGACGTAAGAGCCCGTTGAAGTTTTCATTCGATCCCCGTTGCCAACTGGCAAACGGATCGGCAAAGTACGTGGTGCTATTTAATGCAGTATCAATTGTGCTGTGTCCTGCAAATTCTTTCCCGTTATCAAAAGTCATGGTTTTGACTAGTGGGGCTAAGGGACTCAGTTTGCTAATGATGGCGGCACTGACTAAATCTGACGTTTTGTTCTTGACCTTAGCCAGAACGGCATAACCACTCTTACGCTCAACTAAAGTTACGACCGCTTGCTTATGGGCCGCTCCAATGACGGTATCGCCTTCCCAGTGACCAACTTGGGCTCGAGTCTCAATATGGGCTGGGCGCTCACTAATCGGTCTTCTGCCAATGATCTGACCTCTACGTTCCCGGCCACTGGCATAGCGCTTCTTGCGCTTCTTTTGGCAGCGTAGCTGCTGATACAGGCTACCACCTGCTGCTTTATCGGCATAGACATGGCGGTAGATGGTCTCGTGGCTAATACCGACCTGATTGGCAATTTGGACTGGGCTCCACTTCTCTAAGAGGCAATCAACTGTTTTACCCCATTCGGCAATAGTAATCTGGGTAGCGTTGCGAGAGCCTAGGGAGCGCTCCTGTGCTAACAGGCAGGCTTGCCTGGGACGGTAACCCCGATTACCCGTGTTACGAGCAAGCTCTCGGCTAATAGTCGATTTATGCCGATCCATCAGCTGGGCTATCTGGCTTTGAGTTTTTCCGTCTTTCATGAGGATGTAAATCTGATATCGTTCAGTTTGGCTAAGGTGTTGATAGGTCATGGCTAATTTGACTTGCAGGTCTAGAAGCTTTGGATACTAAAACATCCTTAGCCACTAGGCGTTTATCAAAGTTGCACTTCGTGTTTGAATCCACCAATACTTATTAGTGAGCAATTTCAATAATGGAATTTAAGCCATCACATGCTTCTTGAAATAGGGCGGGCGGAAGTGTTTTCCAAGGGTGTGGCCTTGCATTACGTAAACGCCAATCAAAGGACTTTGGTTGGTGTGTCAATATATAGACTGGGTCAGCTTTGCCAGTCGAGAACTTAATTGCAAATGGGTTTGTTTCATTGGACTTGGCATGGGTCATTGGAAGCCCAATTACAAGGCCAGTTTTTTCATTGAATGGTTTTGGGGAAATAACAAGCATTGGGTGTTCATCTTTCATTTCTTTTCCTGATTGGGGATTGAAATTAATCCAAATCATATCCCTACGCTCAGGAACCCATAGCCTTAACTTTTCCATCATTAAATGATCTCTTTTCCAATGGGTTGTGTATCCATGATTTCTCCGCCATGTTGTTTTGGATCAAAGGCCTTTAGTTTTTGACTAAGGCTTAACTTTGGCTTTCCCACAACCCTGAGGAGGACACCGTTTTTCACAACTTCTACTGAAATTGGCATGCCTTGAGAAAGGTGGGCTGCTTTAGCGACCGGAGAGGTAATCCTCACGCCTAAGCCATTACCCCATTCCTGAACTGTTTGCTCTACTTTAAGTGCTGGAGCCATAATTTACCTCCCTGTACATGTATAAACAAGTTTAAACATATAATGATTGGATGTCAAGAACCCCGCTAATACAGGTTTTTGCTAGCTACTTAATAAATTAATTCGCGCGGCAGTGACAGCATCAATATTGTCATTGGCCTCTATATGAGAAGCATCAAGCAGGGCTTTCTCAATTGGTTTAGCTAGGACTTTCCCAAACTCCACCCCAGGCTGATCAAAGCTATTAATATTCCATAGCGCGCCAAGACTTGCTGCACGGTTCTCATAGAGAGCAAGAAGAGCGCCGAGATAAAAAGCATTGAGTTCTGGTAGAAGTAGTAGGTTGCTTGGGCGATTGCCTGGGTAAACATCATTCGGATTGTTCGCCTTCTTGCCGTGTGCCAAAGCTTGAGCTTGCGCCAAACAATTGGATAGCAAGATGCGGTGATGGGCTAAAGCCTCAGGGCGATCGCTCATGGGCTTACGTACTGCAATAAAGTCAATCGGAACGACATCACTACCTTGATGCAGTAGCTGAAAATAAGAATGCTGCGCATTGCTGCCAGCACTACCAAATACGACTGGTGAGGAGTGTTTTACCGGTTTGCCCTGTCGGTCAACCGACTTGCCATTGCTCTCCATATCGAGCTGTTGCAACCATTTCGGAAACCAATCTAAAGCATCTGCATAAGGAATGGCCGCATAGGCCTTAATGCCAAGGGTTTCTTGTTGATGCAATAAAGCCAAGGCCATGATGACTGGCAGATTTTGTTCTAGTGGCGCACTCTTAAAATGCAAATCCATAGCATGTGCACCTGCTAAGAATTGTTCAAAAGTCTTAAAGCCATATTGCAAAGCAATCGGCAGACCTACGGCAGACCATACTGAGTAACGGCCGCCAACCCAGTCCCAAAATGGGAAAATATTATCTTCCTCAATGCCAAATACTTTAGCGGCTGTAACATTTGCAGTCACTGCAAATAAAGAATTCGCTATCTGTCCCTTTGTGCAGTCATTATCTTTAAGCCAATTGACTACCGCCTTGGCATTCATCATTGTCTCTAGGGTAGTAAATGACTTTGAAACAATGATGATGCGGGTGCTATTAGGTTGTGCACGATGCAAAATACGGGCTAGCTCAGCAGTATCAATATTGGCTAAAAAGTGCATGCGCATACCACGGCTCTCAATGCCGGGAACATGGGCAAGGGCCTCTATTGCGAGGCGGGGACCAAAGTCAGAGCCGCCAATACCAATGTGAATGACATCAGTGACACCTACCCATTTATTGCAGAGCGCTTCAATGCGTCGCCATACATCTGTAATAGCTGGCATGACATCTTCCCCATCTAGCATGGCGGGTGATTTAGAAAGATTACGTAGCGCAGAATGAAGAGCAGGGCGATCTTCGCTCAGATTAATATGTTTACCAGCAAACATGTCGGCAATAAAATCTTCAAGCTTGGATTTGCGGGCGAATGAAAATAACTTATTCCACTGCGCTGCACTGATATTTTGATACGCAGTATCAAGCACCATATCGACAGCTGTATGAGTGCTAGCGGCTATATTTTCTGGGTTTTGCATAGGTCTAGAAGACATTACTAGATTTTATCAAGAAGGGCTGCAAAATTCCCTAAAACACTGAAAATGCTAGGAATTCGGTATATTCGGAGTTATGAATGCAAAGCGGGACAAATAGATGGAGCAAGTTGACTGTGTCGTGATCGGCGCTGGGGTGGTTGGTCTTGCCGTGGCACACGAGATGGCACTCCAAGGTCGTGAAACGATTGTGCTAGAAAGAGAAGGCTCTTTTGGCACGATTAGTAGCGCTCGCAACAGTGAAGTGATTCACGCTGGCATCTACTATCCAAAGGATTCACTCAAAGCAAAACTGTGTGTAGAAGGCAATCGACTCCTCTATGAATATTGCCGCACACATCAAGTGGGAACCCAAGCTTATGGAAAATTGATCGTTGCTGATGAATCCCAAATCAACGCTTTACAAGCGATTCTCTATAAAGCACAAAATAATAGTGTGCCAGGAATACAGATGATTTCAGGTGAAGCAGCAAAGATACTTGAACCTAAACTCAAATGTGCTGCAGCAATACTCTCAGAAAGTACCGGTATTGTTGATAGCCATGGTTTTATGCTTTCGCTGGTTGGTGGCTTTGAAGATGCAGGCGGTATGATCGCATACCATTCACCACTGATGCGCGCAAAGCCGATTGGAAAAGACGCAGAGGGCGGTTTTGAATTAGAAATTGGTGGCGCCGATGGTATGAAAATCAAAACCAAAATCTTGATTAACTGTGCTGGTATGAGTGCACCTGCAATTGCACAAAAGATTGAAGGCCTAGAGAAGAATCAAATACCCAAAGCATATTTTGCTAAAGGTAATTATTTTTCACTCTCGGGTAAATCACCATTTACCCATTTGATTTATCCCATTCCAGAACCTGGTGGTCTTGGGGTGCATCTCACTTTAGATATGGCTGGACAAGCGAAGTTTGGTCCTGATGTGGAGTGGCTTGATATCGAAAATGAAGAGGAAATTGATTACACGGTAGATGCGGAAAGGGGAGAAGGGTTTTATGCAGCTGTGAGAAAGTATTGGCCAGAGCTCAAAGATAATTCCTTGCAGCCAGATTATTCGGGGGTCAGAGCCAAAATAGTTCCACCCAATACCCCCGCAGGCGACTTCTGTTTCAACACCCCGCAAGAGCATGGCCTACAGGGCCTCTACAACTTGTATGGCTTTGAGTCCCCAGGATTAACCTCCAGTATCGCCATTGCTAGGTATTTAGAAGGAAAAATCAAAAATTCCTTATAATCTAGGGCTGAAATCGCAAAGGAAGAGTGGCAGAGCGGTTGAATGCACCAGTCTTGAAAACTGGCGAGGATGAAAGTCCTCCGTGAGTTCGAATCTCACCTCTTCCGCCATATACGACAGCAGAGCCCCTAATCATGGGGCTCTTTGTTTTTGGGGCTCCTCTACCCACCACTCTACCCACCACACAAACAGCGTCTCAATTTGGACCTAATTAGATCCCTTTAGGTTATGTATTTGCGAGCTACGTTCAGCAAGGTATTCATAGACATCAAAAGAGCGTAGATTCTCGGCGCCACTGATGGTTGGGACATCGCCGTGATACAGAAAGTCAGCAACTAGCTGGTCAGCACTTTCGGCCAGATTTACGCGAGAATTCAAAAAATCATCAACTACCTTTTTGCAGCTATTGATGGCTTGGTTCAAATCATCGAATTTACCTATGTGTAGCCAAGGGCTCTCACTTAGAGGGCGCCGTTCGCTAAACATAGCTACTGAAAATTTTTGAGAGCAATTGGATGAAAGGTATGTAGTCATACCTCCATTATCCAATCACCAACCCTTGATACTGGGTACTTGATTTACCTGTGGGGGTGTTCCGATCGTTGTATTGGGTGGTGTGTAAATAGGCGCCTGAATATTTCCCTGGTACTGACCTTGGGCCCCGTAGAAATTGGTTTGGTTGCCTTGCACTTGAGCAGACCCTTGAAATGCACCAGTAGCGCCATATGAGTTGGAGACGCCATTGGGAGAAGTTTGTATATAACCCTTGTACTCTCCATTTGGCCCGTATACGGCCTGTCCATAGGCAATGCACGATATTAGCAATATGGCTAAGCAAAATTGATATTTCATGAGCTTTCCCCTGTGTGTGGTGATAAGTGTATGCCCATAAAGGCTCAGATAGTGAGCTTCGTAAGCAAACTCCAAAAATGCCAGTAAATGACTGATTTCCTTATATTATTAAGGGATGCATATAACTTTTGGCATTAATGAATGAGTAAGAAATCCCTTAGCGAACGTGATATTTGTACTAAGTTCATTACGCCAGCCATTTTGAAGGCTGGATGGGATCTTCATACTCAAATTCGTGAAGAATTAAGCTTCACCAAGGGGCGCATCATTGTTCGCGGCAAGTTGCATACACGTGGAAAACAAAAGCGCGCCGATTATGTCCTTTATTACAAGTCCAATATTCCAATTGCCGTAATAGAGGCCAAAGAAAATAATTTAAGCGTGGGTGCCGGAATGCAGCAGGCACTAGATTATGCGGAAACACTTGATGTGCCATTTGTATTTAGTTCAAACGGTGATGCATTCTTAATGCACGACCGAACTGGTCTGGCAGATAAGGTTGAACAAGAGCTTTCTTTAGAGGCATTCCCAACACCAGAAGAGCTGTGGGCGCGCTACTGCAAATGGAAGGGCGTAAATACCCCTGAGGCAAAAAATACGGTAGAGATGCCTTATTACGATGATGGCACTGGGCGCGCTCCAAGGTATTACCAAGTCAATGCAGTGAACAGAACAATTGAAGCTGTGGCCAATGGCGCTAACCGTATTCTGCTGGTAATGGCTACTGGTACTGGCAAGACTTACACAGCCTTTCAGATCATTTGGCGCTTATGGAAATCGGGTACCAAGAAACGTATTCTATTTTTAGCTGACCGCAACATCTTGGTAGATCAAACCAAGAATAACGACTTCAAGCCATTTGGCGCTGCGATGACTAAGATAAGTAAGCGGCAGATAGATAAGAGTTATGAAATCTACCTATCTCTTTATCAGGCAGTGACAGGCACAGACGAAGAGCAAAATATCTATAAGCAATTTTCACCAGATTTCTTTGACTTGATAGTCATTGATGAATGTCATCGTGGCAGCGCTGCAGAAGATTCAGCTTGGCGCGAGATATTGGCTTACTTTTCTTCCGCCACTCACATTGGCTTAACTGCCACACCAAAAGAAACAAAAGAGGTATCAAGCATTACTTACTTTGGCGATCCTGTTTATAGCTATTCACTGAAGCAGGGGATTGAAGATGGCTTCCTTGCACCCTATAAAGTTATTCGGATCGATATCGATAGAGATCTGCAAGGCTGGAGGCCTAGTACAGGTCAGGTAGACAAACGCGGGCAAGTAATCGAAGACCGTATCTATAACCAGAAGGATATGGATCGCACCCTGGTATTGGAAAAGCGCACGGAGCTCGTAGCTAAGAAGATAACTGAATTCTTAACTGCCACCGATCCATTCGCTAAGACCATCGTATTTTGTGATGACATAGATCACGCAGAGCGGATGCGCCAAGCCTTGGTTAATCTAAATCCAGAGCGAGTCAAAGAGAATCGCAAGTACGTAATGCGCATTACCGGTGATGAGCAAGAAGGCAAAGCTGAGCTTGATAACTTCATTAACCCAGAAGAGCGTTACCCAGTAATTGCTACCACCTCTAAGTTAATGACTACCGGTGTAGATGCGCAAACCTGCAAGCTAGTTGTGCTTGATCAACATATCAAGTCCATGACTGAATTCAAGCAAATGATTGGGCGCGGAACCCGTATTAATGAAGATTACGGTAAGTACTGGTTCACCATCATGGACCTTAAAAAGGCTACAGAGCTTTTTGCAGACGAAGCATTTGATGGGCCGCCAATTGTTGTGTACAACCCAGGACCAAATGATCCGCCTACGCCACCTGAAGAGCCTGGCGAAGAGGGTGGTAGTGGAGGCGGTTTACCGGGTGGTGAAGGTGGAGATACTGGCGGGGAAGGTTTTCCACCTGGGCCAGAAGGCAAGCGTGCCAAATACTATATTGGTGATGTAGAAGTCCATGTGATTGCTGAACGTGTTCAGTATTACGGACCTGAAGGTAAGTTAATTACTGAGTCATTGAAAGACTACACCCGAAAGGCAGTGCGTAAAGACTATTCAACCTTAGATGAATTCCTAAAGAGATGGACTTCTGCTGACCGTAAAGCGGCGATTATTAAAGAACTCGAAGAGCATGGAGTCCTCCTTGAAGCACTAGCTCTGGAGGTAAGCAAAGACTGCGATGCATTTGATCTAATTTGTCACGTAGCTTTTGATCAACCTGCGCTAACTCGTAGAGAGCGTGCTGAGCAGGTGAAAAAACGTAACTATTTCACCAAGTATGGCGAACAAGCCCGCAAGGTTCTCGAGGCTTTGCTTGAAAAGTATGCAGATACCGGCATCGAGAATATCGACGATATTAAGATTCTGACCCTGGATCCATTTAGTAAAATGGGCACAGCAAGTGAGCTTGTATCAGCCTTTGGCGGTAAGTCAGGCTATATAGCTGCATTGCATGAGCTAGAAAACCAGCTCTACGCCTAAAAT
Organism: Polynucleobacter sp. MG-28-Ekke-A2; assembly: GCF_035012985.1. NCBI lineage: Bacteria > Pseudomonadati > Pseudomonadota > Betaproteobacteria > Burkholderiales > Burkholderiaceae > Polynucleobacter > Polynucleobacter sp. MG-28-Ekke-A2. The sequence continues at coordinate 9,931 of NZ_JAYGQU010000018.1, forward strand.
TCATAGCAATACCAACAGATAGGCTTTACCACTTATGAGCATTAGTTCAACTATTAAATCAATCCAAGACATCATGCGCAAAGACGTAGGTGTCGATGGTGATGCCCAGCGTTTAAGTCAATTAGTGTGGATGCTCTTTCTTAAGATCTTTGACGATCGTGAGAGCGAGTGGGAGTTACTGCAAGACAAATATAAATCACCGCTTCCAGAAAAATACCGCTGGAGAAATTGGGCGGCTAATGCTGAGGGCATGACCGGCGATGAGTTAAAGCAGTTCTTAGACAATGATCTATTCCCAGCACTTCAAAACTTAGAGGCTAAAGGCGGCGATCAACGCGCTTACGTTATTCGTTCGGTATTCGAGGACGCCTATAACTATATGAAATCTGGTCAGTTGATTCGTCAGGTAATTAATAAGATTCAAGAGGGCGTTGATTTCAACAAAGCCCAAGAGCGTCATCTCTTTGGAGACATGTATGAGCAACTCCTCAGGGATTTGCAAGCAGCAGGTAATGCAGGCGAGTTCTATACCCCAAGAGCCGTAACTGAATTCATGGTGCAAATGGTTAACCCACGCCTTGGTGAGAAGCTAATGGATCCAGCTTGTGGCACAGGCGGATTCTTATCATGCTCAATTGAACATATCAGAAAACAAGATGTCAAAACATTAGAAGACGAAGCACAACTTCAAGGCAGCATTTTCGGCATTGAGAAAAAACCAATGCCGCACTTACTCTGCACAACTAACATGATTCTTCATGGTATTGATGTACCAAGCAACATCCGCCACGACAACACCTTGGCAAGACCACTAATCAGTTGGGGCCCATCAGAGCGAGTGGATGTGGTTGTAACCAATCCACCTTTTGGCGGCATGGAAGAAGATGGAATAGAAACTAACTTTCCAGCTGCATTTAGAACTAGAGAAACGGCCGATCTTTTCCTGGTGCTTATTATGCAAATGCTCAAGCCAGGTGGTCGCGCTGCGGTAGTTCTCCCAGATGGATTTTTATTTGGAGAGGGTATCAAGACCCGTATTAAAGAAAAGCTTTTAGAGGAGTGCAACCTTCATACTATTGTGCGTTTGCCTAATGGGGTATTTAGCCCTTACACCGGCATTAAGACCAATCTTCTCTTCTTTACCAAAGGGAGCCCTACAAAAGATATATGGTTCTATGAGCACCCATACCCAGATGGGGTGAAGAGCTATAACAAAACCAAGCCAATGAGGATCGAGGAGTTTGATGTAGAGCAAAAATGGTGGGGGAATGAAGGCGATGTTTTTGCAGGTCGGAAGGAAAGTGAGTATGCATGGAGAGTAGGTATCCTTGATATCAAGGAGAGAGGCTATAACCTTGATCTCAAAAACCCTCATATTGATGAACGTGAGATTCATGATCCCGAGGTTCTTCTGAAGCAGTATTTTGAAGTTCAAAATCAAATTGCTTCAATAAGAGATCAAATTAAAAGCGCACTTAAAGCTGCCTTAGATTAAAGGGTAAATTTCTTGAAAACTTACCACGATTTATTTATTAAAAATATAGATATTTTTGCGCTGGCTTTAAATGAAAATAAGACTCGCAGAGGACGTCAGTCTAATGGGGAGCAGGGGGGCTATGGTGTAATTAAGCTTAGGAGTCTGATTTTAGATTTAGCTATTAAAGGATATATATCGGAGCAATTTGAGTCCGATGAGCCCTCTCATCAATTGATTCAAAGAATTTTGGTTAAAAAGAGCGAGGTCTTATTACGTCAAAAAATTAAATCTGATTTTAATGTCGCTTCCAAGAGGGTTGACATGCCTTTTGACCTACCGAGGAGCTGGGTATGGGCTACGCTTGGCGATATAGGCTGGACCCAAACTGGCTCAACTCCACCCAAGAATGATCCCAGCATGTTTGGATCTGAAATCCCTTTTATTAAGCCTGCAGATATTTATAAAAATCATGTTAACTATAGCAATGAGGGCCTATCTATAGAGGGCGCAAAAACTTCTAGCAGAATGGCCAAGGCAGGTTCATTGCTAATGGTATGCATAGGAACAATTGGTAAATGTAATCTAATAGAGCGTGACTGCTCTTTTAACCAGCAAATTAATTCATTAACCCCTTGTTTGATGAATTCAGATTATTTATTGTTGGCGCTGAGATCAAATTATTTTCAAAAATCTGCATGGGCTAAATCCTCCAGCACTACAATCCCGATTCTCAATAAGGGCAAGTGGGAGAAAATCCTTATTCCAATACCCCCTCTCGATGAACAACAGAGAATTGTGGATAGAGTTAATGAGTTAATGACATTATTTGACATCCTTGATGTTAAGAATTTGGATTTATTTGATACTCATAACTCTTTAGTTAATGAAGTTCTTGCTAATTTAAATAAAAAAAGAAATTCTTTTGAATTTGAAAAGTCTTGGGGTGTTGTTGTCGCTAATTTTGACACTCTATTCACCACGCTAAATAGCATAGGAAGCCTTAGAAGAACGCTTTTAAGCCTTGCTGTTACTGGAAAATTAGTTCCGCAAATGAAGTCTGAAGACTCTGCGCAAAATCTATTTTCTAATATTCAGGCGCATAAATACAGATTCTCTCCAAAGGGTAGGAAAACACCAAATCAGACTCAGGCTCTTATCATAAATCGTGACGAGCTTCCTGATGGTTGGGTAGTCTACAAATTTGGTGATTTAGTAATCAATCGCGATTCTGAGAGGGTGCCAGTTTCAGCAGAGGCGAGGCAGGCCATGTCTGGCGAGTTTGATTATTACGGAGCATCGGGAGTTATCGACAAGGTAAATGATTATCTTTTTGACGAGCCTTTACTTTTAATTGGCGAGGATGGTGCAAATCTAATCAATAGATCCACTCCGATTGCTTTTATGGCTCATGGAAAATATTGGGTAAATAATCATGCCCATGTACTTGGTGGAATTAGCGTGGATTTTTTGCGTTACTTGGAGCTTTATATTAATTCAATAGATTTAAGACCTTACATAACTGGTACCGCCCAACCTAAAATGAATCAAGCTAAGATGAACAGTATTGAAGTTTGGATCCCCCCCGCTGCAGAGCAACTACGTATTCTTGCAAAATTGGAGGAGCTGCTCGATTTCTGTGATCAGCTTGAGCAAAAAATCAATCAGCTGAATGTAATGAAACGCAAGATTGCAGACGCTCTCGTTGAGCAGGCATTGGCCTAACCCCTGAGAATCCTCAGGGGCCATCCAATCTTAAGAATTGCCCATCCTTTCCCGTAGGTAGGCCTGTACCTGCTCTATCGTCCAGAAGGATGAGCGACCAATCTTGATGGGTTTTGGAAACTCACCTTTCTGAACCATCAGCCAGAACTTAGACTTTGAAACTGGCATCACCTTAAGTATTTGCGGAATTCTCATTAGGGTTATAGGTGGCGTTTGTGGATTCGTATTACTCATGATTACCCCCATGGCGGGCGCGCTTCATATTTTTGCGATACACCTGCAAAGCCATCTTCGCAGAACTCATTTTTGTGTATCCATAAGAGCGATACAAGCTGTATAACCGAATTGCCACCATTAAATTTATCTCCTGTTGTGTGTTGTTGTAAGCGAATGTGTGTGCTACTGAGTTGCAATGTAGTCAATGAAATTTAGGTGGTCAATCAAAAGTCAATACCCACTTTATAAACACAAATTAATTTTTGACTACAAAAAAATATTTATTCCTAGAAGTAACAAAAGCCAATTAAATAAGGCACTACAGCCTAGTCAGTAAATTCTGATAGAGCTAAGAGAATGGTGGACACGCGTAGATCAATTAAGACTTCGACTCAAGAAATAAATTCTCATGAATTTTTCAAAATGGGATTACAGACATTTATTAAATAAATAAATTAAAAATAAATTCAGAAAAAACGCGTTTGACGATACGCTTTCCGATTGTTAGATTCATCTCTTGCATAAATTATTTCTTGCAAGAAAAGAACAACGCGGAGACAGTATTAAATGAACTACTACGAGCATCACATTGGAGATTATGCAGAAGCCACTGCACATTTGACCTTTATCGAAGACGCTACTTATAGCCGTTTAATTAGAAAGTATTACGCCACAGAAAAGCCATTGCCGATTGATGTAAAGCTAGTGCAACGATTGATCAATGCAAGATCAAAAGAAGAAAAAAATTCAGTTATCTCGGTCCTGAATGAATTTTTTACTCTCACTGATGATGGTTGGAGACAAGAGCGCTGTGATCATGAAATAGCTCGCTTTAAAGACAAGCAAATCAAAGCCAGGCGCAGTGCTGAAGGCCGTTGGCAAGTATTTCAGTCAGATGATTTGCGCCAAGAAAATGACCCTCGAAATGCATGCGTTCGCATTGCGACCGCATTGCGAACGCAATGCTCACCAGACACCAAACACCAGACACCAGTCACCAATCTCCATACTCCAGACAAACAAAACAATGGGGGTGAAATCGAAAAAGTTTTACAAGGCGATGGTGAAAGGAAAAAACAAATTAAAACTCTTTTTGAAAAGGAGGGTTTGAATATTGGAGTAGACGATGAACGTATTGCCCTGTTGATTCAACAAGACCTAACCGTTGAAGAGGTTGAGGAGGCCATTGCCCAGGCAAAGGAAATGCGAAGGAGGGCATCAAGCTCTACCCCGATCAACACCGGATTTGTTCTGGCCATTCTGAAAGGGATGCGTAGGAAAGCCCTAGATTCTTCTGAAGATACCTGGTGGAAATCGAATGAGGGAATCGACCTTAAGGGACGAGAACTCGGAATGCGAGCTCAAGGCTCGGAGAGTTATGACTCTTTTAAAACCAGAATCTTTGCTGAACTGCGAAAAAGAAAAGAGATCCCAGCTACAACGGAGGCTTCCCATGCAAGCTAACCCATGTATAGCCGGAATCATTGATCGACCCGATATGGAAGATTTCCCAATTGGATCGATCGTTAAAACCCCAAGTGGTCGCATAGGGACAGTTGTAAAGCATCGTGGGGCTCAAAGTAGGCATGATCTGTTCCAGAGAATCATCATCGAGTTTGATGAGCCATTTGGTGATTCAGTGGCATTGCAACCCCATCTTTTGAAGATGATCAGAAGATCAGAAGCATCATCATGATTGAAAACAATCAAAAGAAATCAAAGCCAAAAGCAAAGCCGGCAAATAAAGGAGGAGCTAGGCCAGGAGCAGGGCGTAAAGAGGGCAGCCTCACCAAGAGAACTCGTGCAATTGCAGAAGTAGCAGCCGCACAAGGCATCACACCTTTAGAAGTCATGATAAGAACCATGATGGAGCTCTACAAGGAGGCTGAAAACTGCGCTAAGCATGATGATCATGCTCATGAAGGTGTAGGTCATGATCACGACATCATGATCACCGAGAGTCGAATCAAGCTTCTGAATATGGCTGCTACCATCGCCAGACACGCTGCCCCCTATATTCACCCGCGCCTATCTGCAATCGAGCATACCGGCAAGGATGGGGCGGCACTTCAAAGTGGTGTCTTGGTAGTGCCGGGGGCGATGAGTATGGATGATTGGGAGCAAGCTGCCCAAGCAAAACACTAGTCCATGAAAACCATCTGGGCACCATTGCCCGGTAGTCAGACTTTGTTTCTGACTTGCCCAGTGTATGAAGTATTGTTAGAGGGCACCCGAGGTGGGGGTAAGACGGATACCTTGCTCATGAGTTACGCCCAACATGTAGGCAGAGGTTTTGGAGATCACTGGCGCGGAACACTCTTTCGCCTCACCTATCCGCAGCTAGCGGATGTAGTGGCCAAGAGCAAGCGCTGGTTCTATCAAATCTTCCCAGGAGCCAAGTTCAATGAATCTGACTATGTGTGGAAGTGGCCTACCGGTGAGATGTTGTACTTGCGCTATGGAGCGAATGAAGACGATTACTGGAATTACCACGGCCATGAATACCCATGGCTAGGGTTCGAGGAGCTAACCAACTGGCGCAATCTGTCTTTCTATGAAGCAATGCATTCCACTTGCCGATCATCCCATCCTGGGATGCCAAGAATGGTGAGGGCAACATGCAATCCATTTGGAGTGGGGCATGCATCGGTTAAGGAAAGATTTCAGATTGGCGCAATACCGGCTGGGCAAATCATCAAGCAAGAAGGTTCTCTACCAAGGGTCCGAATACATTCGACGATTTTCGAAAACACTCATCTCCTAAAAAACGACCCTAACTATCTCATGAGCCTAGAGTCGCTAAGCGATCCAAACAGGCGTAGAGCCTGGTTAGAAGGTGATTGGGATATTCACGTGGGAAGTTTCCTCGAAGGCGTATGGCAGCCCTCTAAACACGTTGTAGAGCCATTTGCTATTCCGCCGACATGGAAGGTTTGGCGCTCTATGGATTGGGGATATGCCAGACCGTATGCCGTCTATTGGTTTGCCTTGTCTAATGATGGAGTCTATTACCTCTGGCGAGAACTCTATGGATATGGAGATAAAGAAAACACCGGTACCAGGGAAGATGCAACGGTAGTAGCCGAGAAGATAAAGAAGATAGAAGTTCACGACCAACGCCTTGGATATGAATACCGGATGAACTTAGCCGATCCATCCATCTTTTCAAAGATTGGAGCAGAGCGATCCATAGGTCAAATCTTCAGGGATAAGGGAGTGAAATGGACTGAGGCCTATAACGCCCCAAGAAGCAGAGTAAATGGCGCCCAAGAAATCATTCGCCTATTGGCCGAAGGAAGGCTAAAAGTCTTCAGTACTTGTAAGCATTGGCTCAGAACGATCCCTCAATTGCCACCGGATTCATTAAACCCTGAGGATGTAGATACTGATGCCGAGGATCATGCTTGGGATGCGACAAGGTATGGGGTTATGAGGGCAAGAAAAGCTGAAAGCTAAGTTTTTTTACCTTAAAACCCCTTATTTTCAAATATAAGTTGTCTTTTTGTATAATTTCTCCAATAATCTAGTTTAAATTGATTAAAAGAGCCAATATGTTACTCGAGTTCCGCGTTCAAAATTATCGCTCCATTAGGGATGAGCAGGTACTTAGCCTAGTTGCTTCGAACACTGATAATGAGCATCCATCTCATATTGCACACACTGGTATAGCCAGTATTGGAGACTGCGTTCGAAGTGCTGTTATTTACGGACCAAATGCTAGCGGGAAATCCACCTTACTACTTGCGCTAAATTACATGCGTGCAGTCATAGCTGAATCGGCTGCTGTAGTTCAGCCCGGACAAACATACAACGTTCAGCCTTTTAAGCTTGATGAAGGCTGCATAAATAAGCCGACTATATTTGAAATTTCTTTTATTTTTAATGGCATAAGACATCAATATTCATTTGCAATGAATGCAGAGAGAATTATTAGTGAATCACTTTTGCTTTATAAAACACGAAGACCCACGGAATATTTCAATAGAAAATTAAATGCAGATGGGGAAACATACACTTACGAGTTTAGCTCCTATTTAACTGGGCCTAAAAAATTATGGCAGGAAAGTACTAGGTCGAATGCTCTATTTCTTTCAACGGGTGCCCAGCTAAACAGTGACATATTGAGCCCTATTTTTCGTTGGCTGACAGAGAATATTTTGTATCTCCCGCCTGGCGCTGGTTTGGTTAGCGAACTAACTGGTCAGATGCTTTCTACTGATTCTGGTAGGGGTGCAATTAGAGATTTCTTATCTTCAGCTGACATAGGAATATCAAATGTTGAGGCTGTGCAGAGAAAAACTATGCATACCCAGTTTGTGATAAAAGAAGGGGGGGTTGCCCAAGCAAGTCCCGTCGAAAGCGACGTGCTTGTTCCAATTTTTGAGCACTCCACTAAAAAAGGAAAAGCAAAATTTGAGTTATCCGATGAATCGCAGGGCACTCAAAGGCTGTATTGGTTAATTGCACCGTTTTTAGATGTATTAAAGAATGGACGTATATTAGTTGTGGATGAGTTAGACGCAAGCTTGCACACACTGTTAGTACGAAAATTAATTGCAATGTTTAATGATCCAAATATAAATAAAGCAAATGCTCAATTAATATTTAGTACTCATGATATTTCGCTGCTTGATAACAGTCTGTTCCGAAGAGATCAAATTTGGTTTGTGGAAAAAAATCAAGATCAAGCAACTTGCCTATTCCCATTTACGGACTTTAGCCCAAGAAAGCTTGAGGCTTGGTCTCGCGGGTATTTAACTGGACGATATGGAGCCGTTCCTTTTTTCCCTGATGAGGCAGAAATAGCACGTGAGATATTGGGTTAGATCCAGTGGGAGCGGACAACCAAGCAAAGCATAGGCAGGCTTCACGGGATCTTAGTCGAAAAAAAGCTAAGCGTGATACCTATGAGCGACTTCTTATTATCTGTGAAGGCGAGAAAACGGAACCCCAGTATTTAAATGAAATAAAGAATGAATTAAAGCTAAGAACTGCCCATGTTCAGGTATTCCAAAGTCCTCTTGGCACAACCCCATTACAGGTTGTTGATGGTGCGGAGCATATCTTTCTAAACGGGGACCTTTCAAGGGATATTCGCCCTCGTGAATTTGATAGGATCTTTGTGGTTTTTGATCGAGATAGCCATCAGACTTATTTCAATGCCCTTGCACGAGTAAATTCGCTAAATAATCATTATTTAAATGATGATGAAGAGTTGACGCCTTTTCATGCAATTCCTTCGATCCCGTGTTTTGAATTATGGTTACTCTTTCATTTTCAGAATATGCAGTCCCCAATTCAAAGGAGCGACGTTTATAAATTGATTGGCAAATATTTACCGGGCTATGAAAAAGGTTCAAAGGGTCACTGGCAAAATACAAAAGAGAATTTAGATGTTGCTACAAAAAGATCAATGGTGCAGATAGGGCTTGCGCAACCGATAGCTGGCGTTGGACCTAGCACTGCAATGCATGATTTAGTGCTTCATTTGCTGCACCTCAAGGACTGAAAAATTCAAATTAAATTCATTATTCTTAGGGTCTAGCTCTATAAATGTGGGGTGCCAGCTCAAGACCCCAAAGCTCTTCAACAAAAATGGACTGCCCGCATCACTCATGCGCGCGCGCACTGGTCAGCCTTCCATAAGCGCGTAAGGCATAACCGCAATACTGTGGCCGGCTTTAATTGGAATGCAGACCCAACTAGCAAAGACTTCTACAGTCTTAGAGCCAACCTAATACATGGCACTATCTCTGCCGTACTACCCAATGTATACGCAAGAAACCCAGAGATCTCTACAGCACCATTAAATTCGGGTGCTGACCTCAAGCTCTTTTGTAGAACGTTAGAGGCGGTAACGAATAGAGCCTTAGAAAACGCGCAACTCAAAAACCGAGCTAAGTCGACAGTAAGAGCGGCATTGACTTGTAGCTACGGAATTCTCAAAGTGATGTACCAAAGAGACCCAGGCAAGGATGCTTACATTAAAGGGCGGATTAACGATGCCCAAGAGAATCTACTGCTTATCGAAGAGCTAGAGCAAGATCTCAATGACGGTAGTCAGAGTCATCATCATGATGTCAAGAGGGCAGAGTTAGATGAACTCATCGGATCTTCATATGAGCGCTCAGAGGTTAATGCTGCTGAAGGTCTAGTCATTGATAGAGTCCTTACCGAGAATCTGCTCATCGATCCCTCAATCTGTGAGTTCTGGGATTACACCGATGCGGACTGGATCTGCCAAGTTATACCCATGAAGCGCTCGCAGGCTGAGGCTATGTACAAGAAGAATCTAGCCAAGGCCAAGATCTACCAACCAGGTCAAGGCGAACCCTCGCATAAGAAAGCTAGGCGCTTAGCCTCAATGCATATGGATGCAAGCAAAAGTCCGGTGAGTGATGATCAGCAGATCGCAGTCTTGGAAATCTGGGATAGAGCTACTCAGCGCGTTTACACCATGGTAGAGGGCGCAACAGAATGGCTACGTGAGCCTTACTCCCCGCCAAGAGCTGGTGAGCGGTGGTATCCATTCTTCCTATTGCCTTACCAGGTAGTAGATGGTCAATTCGTTGGCCCAAGCCTAGTTGATCTGACTGAACGACTTCAAGATGAACACAACGAAGCGCGCGATCGCTTTAATCAACATCGAGACCTTTGCATTCCAGGGTGGGTGGCATCAGCTGATATCAATGAGAAAACAATTAAGAAACATGCGGATTCAAGGTTCGGTGAGATCACCATCGTTGATACCGAAGGCAAGCCCCTAAACCAAGTAATTATTCCTAGGGGTCATCCCAAGATCGACCCCATCGTTTATGACACTAGTGCAGTACGTTATGACTGGGAACAAGTTACAGGACTGCAAGATGCTGCGCGCTCAACAGTCGTCAGACCTAAGACAGCTACTGAAGCCAATATCTTACAAAGAGCGTTATCGGGGCGTGTATTTGAATTCAAAGATCAGATAGAAGATTGGCTGCAAGAGATAGCCCAATACAGCGCCCAAGTTCTATTGCAGGAGTTAACTGGCGAGCAGGTAGAGCGTTATATGGGCGCGCCAATTACCAGAACAGCCATGGTCGATGGTCAGCTCACTATCACTAAAGAGAAAACCTATGACTGGCCAACGCTTAGCAAAGATCGAATCTTTGACATGGTCGATCTCAGAATCAGAGCGGGTACTACCGGCGCACCAGATGGCATAGAAGAAAAAGAAGGTTGGTTGAAAGTCCTGCCAATGATTACAAATCTATCAATACAAATTCAAAACCTACAAGCTAGAGGAATGGATTACGAACATATCCGTAATCTCCTACGGGAAACGGTCTTGCGATATGACGATCGTATCGATTCAAATCTATTTATACCGAATGTAGAAAAGCAAGCGGAGGGATATGTCGACCCCAACTTTGGAGTCAATCTATTTTTGGAGGGGCAACGAAGAGTCAATAACGAGATAAGTAGTGAACGTAATACATTCAAAGAGGAGATCAGCAATGACGCAGGTGGCAAATGAAGTAACGAGTTTTAAATCAGAGGTTCTCAGCAATGGTGGATCCATTCAAAGAGCTCAAAATAGGGAAGAGCTAAAAGAACGCGAGCGCTTGAGGAAAGAGGCTGAAGACAAACATGCGGCTGAAGTACACGCCAGGAGAATAAAGGCAAGAGAAGAGCGTGATCTGAAGTTAGCCGAAAGAGCAGCAGCTCAGAAGGCATCCGATGAAGAAAAGGCAAGAAAAGCTGAGGAGCAAGCAGTTGCCAAATTAGCTAAAGAGCATGAAGCTGAAAAGCAAAAGGCGCTCAGGGTTCAAAAAGCAGAGCCTAAAAGTCAGGCTACCAGTTTGCTTGATGACCTCAGTAAAGTATCCAAGCCCAGCGCATCTCTTGCTCAAATATCTGAGGATATTGAAGAGGGAGAAGAGTTAGAGGATTCAGAGGTTGAGCCAATCTTTGCTCCAATCAATGGCGAGGTACAGGTGCCTGCCATGATGACCGCTCCCCAGGAGGATTTAGAGCCTCAAGCTTATGACCTGGGAGAGTTATTGCCTGCACCAGCTGCCATCAATGTAGATGCACTCCCACAGCCAGCCATTCAGACTGAAAGCGCAGAAGAATTAATCAATCGGGTGTTGAACCCCGGACCTGCGGATTCGAGCCCCGAGAGCAATAACAAGCCTAATGAAGAAGCCTCCGCCGACATCAAGTCAAAGCGTGGGTGCGAACGAATCCAAAAGATCATCAATGAGAAACGTGATCTAGAAAAGCAGGTTGAGGATTTACAAGTTACTGTGGTGAGCTTACAAGATGCTCTTCATAAATACGAAATCGAGAGTCAATTTATTGATAACGCAATGTCAGTATCTAGCAAGCAGAAGAAACCTGCCGAGCTAGTATCAGAGGCCAAGCACCAGATCATCAAATACTTAAACTCTCGCGAAGATGAGGTTGATCATTCGGCTAAGGCTCAATGCTTTTACAAGTATCTGACTGATCCTTTTTATATGCAGGTATTTGTACAGACCAATAAACCAGAGAAATGGCAATCTACGATTGAATCCATCTACGACTCAATAGGGATGCCAGAGCCTAGCTTCGCCAATGTAAAGATCACGCCACTGCAGACGCTTCAGCCTATTCGGGCGCGCACCTCAACTCTGGGGGCGCCACTCGCTAGCTCTGAAAACCCTATGGATCGAATTGCTCAGCACTTAGGCAATATGGGAATCTAAAGAGGATAAAAATGGCTCAAGAGATTTATTGAGCCATTTCTTCTGCTAAAAATTTAGTCAAAGGTTTGATGTCACCATCCACGCTCGCTTTTTCAAGTGCATTCATATAGCGCTTTCTCTCACTTACCCGAACGACGGTCCATGGGTATCCGCCTGATGCCAATAAAGCATTCATCAAGAAGCGTCCAATACGGCCATTGCCATCAAAGTAGGGGTGAATGAAAACAAAGAGATGGTGACCTAAAACTGCTCTTACGCAGGCCTCTGGCTCATGTTCAATTAAATCAAACAAAGCTTCCATACTATCAAGTAGCGCCTCTCTTGGCAGGGGGGTGTGTAAGGAGTTGCGAATAAATACCGGACCCGTCCGATAACCTGCTAACTGATGGCGTTGCAAAATACCCGCGAGTACTGTTGGATTGAACATGGCGGCGTACCAGTCATGATGGCTTTTTCTGACAACATCACCTGAATTGGCTTTAGCCAAAATTAATTTAATACTTTCTTTTACTTCGTTAAAGGCTAGAAAGTAGCCGCGAGCAGCTAAAGTATCTTTACTCTTTTTATCCTCTTCACTAATTTCTGGATTCCAGCCTTCCTTAGCAATACGCTCAATCAATTCATCAGTAACTTGATAGCCTTCAATCGAGAGAGAGTTGTAGGCATCTGCTACATAACGTTCCTGAATTTGCTTGAGGTAAGCTGCTGGGCTTTTCGGAATGCCTGGAGCCTTTGGAAAATTCTTGATAACGTCTTCACGCCATGTTGCCCACATGGAGCGAATGCGTAGAACATAGGGAGACTTTTCTCGCGATTGGCTGATAGTGGGTTCGGGTAGCTCAAATGGATTCTTGGGCGCGATGGCGTGGCCAGCCTTGCTCAGAGCCTTAATAATGCGCTCGCCATCATCTTTCCTATTAGCAAAAGTAAGTGCACCTGCCAAGCGAGCAGCGGCCGTTGGGAGGCAATTGCCCATCAGTAGAGTTGCCAGTAATTCTGCTGGGTCACGTACCATCGCCAATCCAATTTCCGCCTCCATGGGATGATTGATAAAGAACTGGGGCCCCACCATACAAAGTGCTTCAGCTATTGGTAAGACTTGTAAGCCTCGAATTTCTGTACGGGTTTTGGAAACGCGCTTCTCATCCTGATAAATAACCAGTGACGTATCAAATGGGAGTTTGACAATGCTAGTGCCACCATCTTTGCTAACAATGGTAATTTGCTTGGGAACGGTAGTGCTGCCAGTATGTAGCAGGAGTGATGCCTCGGCATTTAAGCAGTAGCGCTTACCAAAACGCTTGGCAAGATACCCAGACATAAAGGCCCAATAATTGGCATACCAAGCAGTAGAGTCACCATCATGATCGCTAGGGTTTGAGCAAATGTACCAACCCTTCATTACCGAGCGTATAAACCCAGTTTCTAAAAGCAGGGCGCGCTGGGAGTCAGCGAGATCTTTTGATTCAATCACGCCATGATGCTTATCTTGGAGCTTTTTTAAAGCCTTTAAAGACTCAGAAAGCTTCAGAGAATCTGTACTTTTTTTGATTGACTTAGTTGCCATTGATTTTCTTAAATTATTGATTTAAATAGATTTAATACAGATAATTACTTTGTTTTTCCATATAAATTTACTTTGTTATCTAGGTAAAATCTACTTTGTTATTGTCCCACACTTGATGATAAAAGTATGTAGTTCAATAGAGGGCTTATGTGGACTATGGGCATTCATTCCGTCAAGGGCACCCCAAAGGGGTGGCTTGCGAACCCTTGACGGCCACGATTAAAGCAACGCTCTTTTATGCCCAAGGTGGCAGAAAGACACATTGGGCATAAAGACCTAAAGCGAGTTCATTTAGTAACTCAACAAAAACCCCACAAATATCCCGAGCCTATATCTACCGCCCCAATAATTGATCTCAGTGCTTCACGCCTATGCGTTAAAGCTAGAGTCGCGCCTAGTAGCGTAGCAATGGATGGGTTCACGCTCCATCACCAGGTATTGAAGCCACCAATTTATTAAATAACTATTGATGGGGTGGCATATGCCAATTTCAAATACAGACTTGCAAGAGTTAGCTAAGGTTTCCTTGGATGAGTACCTTCGCAATCTACCAGTCGATCAAATCGCTGTAGAGAGACCTTTCCTTAAAAAACTGATGGAAGGGCGCAAGAGCCTATTGGGCGCAAAGCAGAACGTAGTCGAGAACATCCGCAAAGAACACGGTAGTAACTTTAGCTGGGCCTTTGGAGAAGAGACGGTCAAGTTCAATAAACGTAATACGACTGAGCAAGCTTCCTTCCCGTGGCGCAGAGCAGTGGATGGTCTCTATATTGACTATGACCGCTTATTCAGTAACGGCATCAAAGTGCGTGAAGGTGGGGCGCGAGGTTTTCAGCTCGAATACAACGAACGCGTACAGTTGATCAATCTCTTGGATGAGCAATTAGAAGTCCTACGAGAAGGATTCCTTAATAAGCTAGATCTTGAGCTGCACCGCGACGGCTCACATGGCGCAGATGCAGTAGTGGGACTGGATAGCCTTGTTAGTCTAGCTCCAGATGCCGGCACCGTAGGGGGTATTGATCGAGCCAAGGCAAGCTACTGGCGTAACTACGCCGTCAAAGACATCGCCTCAACAGCGCCAGGTAACTTGGTGGGGGAGATGGAGACTGCATGGCGTCAATGTATTAAGCATGGCGGAAGTCCAGATTTCATCATCGCGGGTGGTAAGTTTATTGACACCTATCGCAAGCAAGTGACGGTAACCCATATCGCTGGATCTGGTGAGACCAAGTACATCGATGCTGGCGTAGGAGCAGGAGTCAATACAGGACTCGCGTTCAAAGGAGTGGAGATCATCTGGGATCCGCAGTTTGATGAGTTAGATGCCATGGCTAACCGTACTGTGGAGTGGAGCAAGCGCTGCTATTTCCTCAACACGCGCTTTATGAAGCTACGCGATGACGATCTAGATATCGTTGCCCCCATTCGTCCGCACGACACGCTCGCTATGTACGCCATGGTGAACTTACGTTGTGCTTTATCCATCTCAAGAGCAAATGCCCATGCGGTATTGGCTATTCAATAAGGAGAAAGACATGCAAAACAATCAAATAAGCCATAAGGAGCTAGTACATAGTGATTATCAAATACGAGAAGTGGAAGCGGTGGTGCGCAGGGACGCGTTTACAACAATTCATGTGCATGTGCCTCCGTACGAAACCAATATCCTTCGCAATCTCTTTGGGCGCGAGAACGTCACGGTATTTGAGCGACCCAATCAAACCACCATTACTCCAGAACAAGAGTACGACCGCCTGTGCGCCAAGTACGGACATGAAGTCGTAGCCAAAGTCTTTGGTGAAGATGATGGTGATCGCCTGATGGAGATCGTAGAAGGGCTGATGGCTGAAGGACGAATACCGGCTCAAGAACAAACATTAGATAAGGCTCTTGAACCAGAATTACCGCAAGAAACTAAAGGAGCCAAGAAACGCTAGGAGAAGGGGAGGACAACCCTAGCAGCAGGTGTTTGGGTGCGGCTGCGGATGTTGAAGTAACCATGGTGTGTGGGCGCGCGTAACTGCGCCCCACTGCCAACACCAAAAAAAACCTAGGCGGTAGTGGGGCGGTGGACTTCCATACTTATTCATACCTTCGAGCATCAAGAAAAGAGCTAATGACATGCTTCCAATCATCACATCTCTAGTGCAAACCTTGGCCGTCAATGGCCTTGGTCTGCTTGCGGGCGCGGTTCAAGCCAAAGGCAAGGAATTTATTGAGAGCAAGATTGGCGCGCGCATTCCTGACAACCCCAGTCATGAAGATCTCATCAAGCTCAAGCAATTAGAGATAGAGCAAGAGCAGCTTCTATTGCAATACACGCTTAAGCAAAAAGAACTTGAAATAGAGGAATCTAAACTTCTAGCTGAGATGCATCGTGCCTCACAAGAGAATGCCACTAACAGATGGCAATCCGATATGGGCAGTGACTCCAGGTTATCGAAGAACATCAGACCAGGAACTCTGGTTTATATCCTCACGGCCTACCTGTTATTCGCCTTGCTCTCAGCCATGGGTATTGATATTAATGAAGCCTATGTAAAGCTCCTCGGCGAATGGGGCCAGTTAGTCATGCTGGCTTACTTCGGCGGTAGATCAGTCGAGAAGATCTTTGAGATGCGTATGCATTGCTCAAATAAAAAAGAAGAAGCTACGTGAATACAAAGGTAAGTGGTCTAGTAGCAGAACAAGCTGCCTTCCTAATTGATGTCAGTAGACTCATTCAGTTTGCCACTGCAGAGGGGTGGGTTGTTACAGGAGGTGAGCTATGGCGTTCACCCGAGCAGCAAGAGATCTACTTTAAAACAGGTAGATCAAAGACTATGAATAGCAATCATTTAAGACGCTGCGCTATTGATCTGAACTTCTTCTGGAATGGAAAGCTCGTATGGGATAAAGAGCTAATAAGAACTGTTGGCGAGTACTGGGAAAGCCTAAGCCCCAAGAATAGGTGGGGAGGAAATTTCAAGGGTTTTGTCGATGTACCGCATTTTGAGAGATCATCTTAGAATAAGACATTAATATTCGATGCTTATGTTTATAACTAAGGTTTTTAAATGATCAATAATGGTCGTGAATTGCTTGATAAATTTCACCTAGGTAGCGACGGGTACTTTTATGATCCTGTAATTCTCTCTGATGCTGATGCGGGATTTTCTATTCGGAGGAATTATCCAGAGGAGATTCGTTATAAGCCGGCAAGATATTTAGATGAAAGCCCAGATAACGTTGCAGTCATTTGGGTTGTTTTTGATAAAAAACGTATTCAGGCAGATAAGCCAGCCTTAGTTCCAATACGTTGCCGTATCGCAACAATGAGTATCTATAGGGCAGAGCATTGGGATTATGATTTTGACGATCTAAAATGTCCATCTAGAGACTCGGTCGAGATGTCTAATGCATCTCCTCAACCATTTTCACTTGATTTTCCAAGTGAGTATTTTTATAGCACTGAAAAAAATATATTTCTCACTAAGGAGGGTGTGAGTATTTCAGGAATAGAAATATTAAATTCAATCTTTAAGGAGCATGTAGATTCTGTTCATTTAATTAGAGGCTTAAAGTACAAAATACAGTCCTTAAAGAACTCGGCTGAGAATTCATTTTTCGAGGTCTTCATAAAGCTAATTAAAATTACTCTCAAGTTTTTGTTCGGGAGAACAATTGATGAAGACTGGAAAGTAAATAGTGCATTCCGCGGCTATCCAATGAGCGCATTTAAAAAGCTTCAGCTATCTTCAATAGAAGTATTGGGCTACAGAACGTCTAAGAATGTCATTGTTATTTTTTGCCTTCTAGTGGTATTTTTATCCTTTCTATTTTTACCTCTAGACGATGGCTCGTATCCAAGTTCTGTATTGGATAGTGAGATATTGACAACAATCCATGCTCTTTTAGCGCTTATTATTCTCGATGAGGTAGTACCTTTAATTTTATTTGGCCTTATGAATTTGCTGATTTTCTTTCGTAGAAAGCGACTATTTTCAATGCCTTGACTTTACCCCTACAGGTTTTAAAAATTAGGCATGAATATATTTGCACCATATTTCCATTAGACCAGCCCGTTTCTCCAATTGATCCTGCCTCCTATAAGCAGCCTCCGATTTATTCTTAATAGTATGGGCTAAAGCAAGCTCAACAGTCTCGTTTGAATAGTCAGTAGTTTCTGCAGCCCAGTCCCTAAATGTAGATCTAAATCCGTGGGGAACATATTGAGCATATGCAGGCATTCTCTTCATGATTGCAATTAGAGACATATTCGACATGTTGTCTTTGTTGTAACGTTTGCTCGGAAACAAGGATTCATTCACGCGATGCTTAGAGAGGTAGTCGTATATCTCAACAGCTCGGATATTTAGTGGAACCCGATGCGCTTTGCCGGCCTTCATTCTCTCGGCCGGAATAGTCCAAACCTTATTTTCAATATCAAACTCATCCCATTTGGCATTAAGCACTTCACCCGTACGTGTAGCCGTAAGAATTAAGAACTCAAGAGCGAGTACAGAGAAACCACTCTTTGTTCTTAACTCTCTCATAAACTCACCAATCTGCAGGAATGGCAGGGCAGGGTGGTGACTCTTCTTCTGGATCTTATTGGCTTTGGGTAATAGATGGGCTAGTGCGCCTTTAAGGCGAGCAGGATTATCCCCTTTGATGTATTCATGAGCCTTGCACCAGTCAAGGATCACCTCAATTCGTTGGCGTACACGAGTTGCCGTTTCTGTGCGGACATTCCAGAAGGGCCCCTCAACTTCTCCAGACTTCTTCTTGATTTCTTGCTCAAGAAGCTTGGCGATATGGCCAGTATTGATTTGATCAACCCGCATCTTTCCAATTTTTGGATTAACAAAAGTAGCCATAGTGTTTACCCATTGATCAGCATGCTTCGCATTCTTCCATTCTGATCGTTTAGCTGCAATACAACGCTCTGCTGCAATTGAGAAGGTAATTCCATCCTCAGTGGCGGCTAGGGCTTCAGTCCGAATCCTGTTGCGCTGTTCTATCGGATCAACACCATCTAGAATTAATTTACGAAGCTCAAGCGTTTTCCGTCTGGCATCAGCAAGTGAGCGGACCTCTAGCGGGCCCAAGCCCATATCTCTGCGCTTGAATGAAGTAGGGCTGGTATAGCGAAATATCCAACTTCGCATGATTTTGTTTACCCCCGTCATCACCTGAAGATATAGCCCTCGGGATTCTGAGTCGTGGTAAAAACCTGGTTCAGAGAGATTGGCGATACGACGTGCCGTAAAGCTAAATTTATTCGACATTCGGCATTCCAAACTCAAGCAAAATCACCCCTTTTGAACACCTATTTAATCAACATATTTTATTGAACCTCAATGGGTTACTCGGGAGTGTGGTTACATAGAAGCCATATTGATGATGGGTCTAATGATGGAGTTTGAACCCCCCTTTGTACCCACCGTGCAGAAAAAAAATAGATTAAAAAGTTAACCCTTTATTGGTTATTCGGCAGTCGAAACTCTCTAAGGCGCTAACGATGATTTTTTTCCCGTTACTCACCCATCAGCAAGACATAGTCTCAGATGGATTTAGGTGGTTTACTCGGGAATAGGGTCAACCTTGAAAGCCATATATTTAAAGGGTTTATGGGTAATGGTAGAGCGCATTGGAGGGGCAAAATCTGGACACCTCTTCCGCCATATACGACAGCAGAGCCCCTATAGATGAGGCCCTTTGTTTTTGGAGCTCTTCTACCCACCCTTTAATCTTGGCTTTATGATCCCCAGTGAATTTTCTTGGCATCTGTTACCAATTGATAGTGTTGGTTTTGTCTTTCCAGGATAGCGAAGAAAAGTCGTAGCGTATTAAAGGCATCATCATCCGCTCGGTGGGTTATGCCGTCAAAATGAAGCTTAAAGCTAGCAAGCGCAGATGACAGTCCGCCACTTGGTTTCTTTCCTATTGCCAGCATATGCAAGGTGTACCAAGTTTTTACATCAATCCATCTACGCCCAAAATAGGGAAAATGAACGCCTCGATTTTTGAACTCAAGCTTCAACTCTGTTGAATCGCCACCACCCCAGCTAATCGGGTTGATGAAGCACTGGTGAACTTCGATCAACTCGCCGATTTCTTTGGCGACCTGTTCATGAGGCACGGCATTTTTGAGGATGTCTTCATTAGATATGCCGGTCAAACTGGTAATGAATTCGAAGATAGGCTCTTGCGGATCTAAATACCATTTGTACTTAGCAATACTGTTATTTTTGTAATTTAAATAACTTCCAATCGCAACTCCCACCTGAATGATCTTGGGATGTACGGTTGTATTATCTTGCGCATTATTCAGTTCAAGATCTAACGAAAAATAACACTGTTTTTGATCCATTTTTTTCTACATTGAGTTGGCGAGTTTGTAATTTAGGTTGTAGCAGTGTAGTAGTCAACTATATCCTCAATGCCTTGTAGGACGGCATGGTTAATTGATTCAATACAATCCTTGCCTTAAGAAGAGATTCATCTTCTTAATTCCAATGTAAAAATTTATCAAATAGTGCATATGAAAATTCATATTTTGAGCGACCTTCACTTAGAGTTTGCCGCTTTCAATCCCGAGCCAACTGATGCGGATGTTGTGGTTCTAGCAGGAGATATTGATGTCCGCTCTAGTGGTGTTGGATGGGCGCGTGATACCTTTCCAGATCAGGAAATTATCTATGTTGCCGGAAATCATGAGTTTTATGGATCTCAGCGACTTGAACTTATTTCGAAGTTACAAGAGCAATGCGTGCTTTATGAAGTTCATTTTTTAGATGATCGAGCAATTCAGTTGCAAAGTGCTAATGATAAAAAACCCGTCCGTTTTTTAGGTGCCACCTTATGGACAGATTTCTTATTGTTTGATGATGAGTTGAGAGAAAAATGCATCATGTATGGCGAAATGTATTTAAATGATTGAATCGCTACCAATATCCTAGACACTTCCCAACCTCGCTTGGTACTGCTCTTCAAATCTTACCGGAGAAAGTCCATTGTTGTAACTATGGCGCCTAACCGGGTTGTAAAACATTTCGATGTAATCA
>NZ_JAYGQU010000019.1:0-30243 GCF_035012985.1 Polynucleobacter sp. MG-28-Ekke-A2
ATTACATCGAAATGTTTTACAACCCGGTTAGGCGCCATAGTTACAACAATGGACTTTCTCCGGTAAGATTTGAAGAGCAGTACCAAGCGAGGTTGGGAAGTGTCTAGGATATTGGTAGCGATTCAATTGCCATCAAACTACCTTGAAACTCATGGTTCGCTTAATAGATACCAAGACCACTGTAAGATTATTGATGCCGATTTTGAGACTATTAAAAATAAACAAAAACTTATTAGCAAAGCTGGGCTTATTCTTGATATTTCCACTGCAACTGAAAAACATAGGGAGGTCGGAAAAAAACTAAAGCAGTTTTAAAGTTGGTCAATAAAAATAAGAGTGCCAGTCTTTCCTGGCTGTCCGCCTGCTCTCACCCCGAAAGGATTACCTAAGGATATGGGTATAAAAAGGATGCGCAAACTGGTATGGTTTTATTATGAAAAGACTGTGTCTTCTGACTTTAGGGTACTCATACCTTATCCCTGCGACCACAACAAATAACGTTCAATAGGGTTATTAAAACCGACTAAAAGCTCAAATAATGAGCTAGTCTGATTCTGTTATGAATTCACCCAAAATCTTGCCATTACGGACCCTTGCGTAGCCCTTGATATCGCTGGTGGCAGTAATACGGTATTTCCCATACTTGCTTCCCTTGGTAATAAAGAAGGACCACATCTCATCTCGATCATCGAGCATGTCAGCTAAAAAATTCGCCCAGGCTTTATTAAGATGTCCGAAGGGGAGTGGCGGCACGGTTCCAAGAGGATCAATTACATAGCTGCTTGCTTCAGCTTCAATAGGATTAGTTTTATTGATTAGATGCTCGTGAAGGCAATTAAAGTCAGGCCCGTCATAACGTTTTTGTCGAGCAGCCTCATCAAGCTTATCTTTAACAAGCCAAACCAAGAATCCCGGCCAACCAACCAGTACGCAAGTCATGCCGAAGCTAAATACAACTACCTCTTTAATTTTATTTAGCCAATTTTCCTCTTTGCCCATAATTCGCACAAGACTCCTTGCAAAGCCTGAGGGCGTGTCTAACAGGATCTTCACAAGAAGATAGGCGATCATAGAGGCGCCTGGCACCATATACAGAAGAAGGTAATCAACCCATGTGTTTGGGCGCCATGCTGCTAGGGCCTCAATCATTGCTGCTTCCTTAAAAAGCTTGGGATCTTATCGATATCAATGGATTCATCTGGAACTTCATTATGTTTGGCATGCTTAGCTACAAGGATCCCTTGTTTGAATTCCATCAATAAGTCGTATTCATAAATGCTTCCATACCCCATATGCCTATATTTCAGTTGGGTACCCTGAGGGCAGCGTAACTCGCCTGTAAACCAGTGGGCAAAGACTTTGTCGCATCCTGGAAAGACATCCGAGAGTCCAATTATTTCTTCATAAGTCTTATGGGCCAAAAGCTTAACTAAGTAAAGACGCTCAACTCCATCGGATTCGAGGATTTGCCATGTTCCAACATAGCCTCGCCAATTAGCTGTATGGGGAGATTCAAAAGAAATTCCCGTTTGCTTCAAATATAGGGAAAGAGGGTTGGTAAACAAGAGGATTTCCTTGTCACCATAAATCAGACGTTCAGCTACTTGGGCGGTCATCGCATTACCCCTAATATCTCTTAGAAATCCCCTTTATAGGCAACTTGGAGCTCAAATATTGAGCTAGAAAAATATATATCAATATCTCGAAAATATAGCTAGAAAGCTGGTTTTTCTAGGGTGTTTGGTATTGTCAATAAGGTAATATTAATTACTTATAGATTACTTAATAAATTTATTAACTTTTACAGTTAATCGGTAAGAAAAACAATAAGATACATGCGAATTTCTAATCCTCCCGACGCATCATCATTAATGGCAACTGCCCGAAGTTTTGGCAATTATGACCTTGCAGCAGCCCTAGCGGACCTTATTGATAACAGCATCAGAGCTGAAGCAAAAAAGGTTTCAATCCTGTTTGAGCCAGTAGAGAAAGATGTTGTAGTTCGAATTAGGGATGATGGAATGGGTATGGGTAGGGACGAGTTAGTTGCAGCCATGCGACCAGCTAGTGCAAATCCTGAAGATCCACGTGAACTAAATGATTTAGGTAGATTTGGTTGGGGTTTGAAATCAGCATCTTTATCACAGGCTAGGGTGCTTACAGTTGTCTCATGGAGAGGCTCGGAAAGCACTGCTGCAATTTGGGATATTGATAATTTAGAAGATTGGTCCATGGAGTTATTGGTTGGTGATGATGCGCTCAAGCTATTGGGAGCTCCACCAACTTCAAATTCTGGTACTGAAGTAATTTGGAGTAGATGCGATCGTTTGCTTGACCAGGATATTTCATCAACCCTTGATGAGCAGCTAAATGAAAAGATATCGCATGCTAGCAAGCAACTTTCATTAATCTTTCATCGTTACCTATCCGGTGATGCAGGAAATAAGCTTGCGATTGAGATGCAGGGTTATGTATTGAAGCCCATAGATCCGTTTATGAGTCATCACCCGGCAACTCAAACTGTTGATGAGGACCAAATTAAGTTAAGAGGCAAGGAAGAAATTACAGTACAGCCTTTCATCATTCCCCACTTTTCTAAATTGACTGTTGAAGAAAGGGAGATGCTAGGCGGAGATGAGGGCCTAGTTAGAAATCAAGGCTTCTATGTGTATAGAAATAAAAGACTAATTATTTATGGAACATGGTTCCGTTTAATGCCTCATGGAGAGCTGTCACAGTTAATGAGAGTTCGAGTTGATTTACCAAATACCTTAGATAAGGATTGGAAAATTACACTCGATAAATCTGATGCTCAACTTCCAGTTGTATTAAGGACAGGGCTCAAGGAGTTGCTTAGAAAATTTGGTAAGAGATCTGTAAGTGCTAATAGAAGAAGAGGTGTAGAGCTTACGATAGACAGAAAAGAGCCCGTCTGGAAAAGGGTTGCGTATAACGGGAGAATTCGTTATCAAATTAATCGTGACCACCCCTTTATTTGGGAGCTAATAGCCGAATCCCAGGATTCAGAGATCGCAAGAGAGGCGCTTAAGCTTATTGAGTCCTATGTACCAACCGAGGCCATGATTAAAGACAGAGAAGACAATCAACTGGAACAGGTGCAAGCCATTACCGACCCAGAAATATTTGAAGTCTTAATTGATGCTTGTTTTATGGCCTGCCTTCGACAAACTGGCAGACAGCCAACGCTGAATGAATTCTTAGAATTTGCAAACAAGATGGAGCCTTTCAGCAGTCAATGGAAGTATTCCGAAAGCTATATAAAAAATAACTTAAAAGAAAAATGGAGTTTGGTATGAATGAGGCCGAATTTAGAGCAAAGCTAAATTACATTCGCGAGCTTATAGATGCTGATTTAAATGGGCAGAGAGTTGTACCAATTGGATATCTAGATCAGGCTGTTAGGCAGCATGGCGTAATTTTTGGCTTATCCGAAGGTGATGTTGAGAGATTTGTTAAGCACTTAGAGACAATATATGGCACCACCCAAGCAAATGGCCACATACTAAAAAAGAACTTTGTTAAGTGGTATGAGAAGGAAAAGAAAAATATAGACTTCCACTATTGGAGTAGGTTGAAGGCATATTGGATTCAAAAAACAATCCTACCCAAGGCGGTTGTTAACTCTGTTGATGATGTTAGTGATGAAATCATGGAGTTCCTAGGTAATCCTCGTGATAAAGAGTCTTGGAATAGAAGGCGTGGCTTGGTTATGGGTCACGTTCAAATGGGAAAAACTACCAACTATTCTGCTTTAATATCGAAAGCAGCTGACGTAGGTTATAGAATTATTATTGTGTTGGCAGGTCAAACTAATTCCCTGAGATACCAAACTCAAGTTCGACTAGACAAAGCTTTTGTTGGTAAATCATCTGTCAGCGATTCAACCCACACAAAAATATATGATGTTGCCAATATTCTTAAATACGAGAATCCGGACTATGTGCCTAGATATCCATTTTGCGGAACTACGCAATTATCCGACTTCAATACAGCTACTGCCGGTGCTGTTGGCGCCCATCAGGGAACATTTGCTGAGCCAATACTCTTTGTTACCAAAAAGAATCCTAAGGTACTAGAGAAGATTGCCGATTGGTTAAAGGGCTTAAATAATGGCGCTGAGTTAGATGGCCCAATGTTACTTATCGATGATGAGGCTGATAACGCAAGCGTTAATACAAATGCAAATCCCAATCAAGCCACTGAAATCAATAAAAAAATCCGACAGATTTTGAAGACATGTAGGCAATCTACTTACGTTGGCTATACCGCAACTCCATTTGCAAATATCTTCATTGACCCAGAGTCGGCTGATGAAATGCTAAATGAGGACCTATTTCCTGCTGATTTTATAAAGTCACTTGATCCTCCTGATAACTATGTCGGCTCGCACCGACTGTTCACTGACGAGGGGGACTTATTGAAGGCATGCGTCAGACCCATTCCAAATGACTATCAAGATCTATTGCACCTAAAGCATAAATCTACGCATGAGCTTGAAGGGCTTCCGCCAAGCCTTAAAGAAGCAGTTATGGAATACATACTATTTAGGGCTATAAGACTGGCGGACGGAAATGGCACGGCACATTCATCCATGCTGATTAATGTTAGTAGATTCAACTATGTTCAACAACAAGTAAAAGAACATGTGGATGAATTGCTAAAGCTTGCCTCTGATGCGGTTAGATCATGGGCTCTTACTGATTGGAAAAAATCCTCAATATTGAACGAACTCCATCGTGTTTGGCAGCTTGAATATGAACATGTTGTAAGTGCTGATATAGGCTGGGATTTGATTAGAACCAAGCTATTGGATGCAATCAACTCAATCCAAACAAAATTAGTGAACATGAAGGGCGTATCAATTGATTATGAAAAGGCTCCACCTGAGGGGCTGCATCTGATCGCGATTGGTGGCTTAGCCCTTGCGCGAGGATTAACTCTTGAGGGACTGGCTATTTCCTATGCCCTTAGAAACATTGGTGCTGCCGACACCCTCTTACAGATGGGTAGATGGTTTGGATACAGGCCTGGGTTTGAGAAGCTTTGCAGAATTCACGCAACTCAAGACTTAATAGATGACTTTGCTTCAATTAGCGAATCAGTCGAAGAGTTGCGGGTTGATTTCCAAAGGATGGCATTGCTGGGTAAAACCCCATTTGATTTTGGTTTAAAGGTAAGGCAGAGTAAGACTGGGATATCAATTACCGCAGCAAATAAAATGCGTACTGCAACACAAATTTCACTCGCAGAGGACTTCTCGACTAGACACGTTCAGGCGCACTCATTAAGTGACGACCCTGCGGTAAATAATAGGAATATGAAGTTAGTTAAGGAGTTCATGGAAGTTCTCAATAGGGATTTCTCGGAAGGCTACGAAAACGATGTAAAAAATAAAGCTCTAGTTTGGAAAAAAATTCCAGGGAAGCTTGTTATTGAATTCATTAAAAAAGTTAACTTCCCTCAGACCGAGTTTGACGTCATTTCAGCAGATGGGACTAGTCTTCTAACCTCTTATATTGAGGATCGGTTGGGTAGTGAATTAAGCCATTGGGATATAGGGATACCCTATGTATCTGTAGGTAAGTCTAGCGCGCTTAAGTTTCCAATTGAATTGGATAAGCCGGTCTTCTGTAGAACTAGAAGTGGTACTGTCCGCGAGTCTGAAACAGTCATTAAAGTAAATAAGAAAAATGCTGTTGCATTCGGCGTAGATGATTTTTGCTTGGGAGAAGACCAGGTTAAATATGAGCAACGCGTTGAAGAATTGATGAAAAAAGCCGAATCGGGTGATCAGGATGAGGCAAGTCCATCCAGAACTTGGGCGCATTCGGTAGCAAGAACGCATCCGCTTTTATTGATTCACTTTATTCAGCTAGAACCGCCAGAAGGCTTTTCAATGAAGCTCTCTAAAGAAGACCCTGTTGTATCAATGGGAATCTTGCTCCCTGGAACGGAGATTAAGTGTAAAGAACGAAAGTATCAAGCCTCTAAACGCTTAATTGCCATGATTCAAGCCTTACGTGAAGAAGCTGTTACAGACGAGGTAATCGAAGATGAATGATTTTGAATCTCAATGGAATGCGCTTGGAACAAAACACCATTCGTCTGGAAGGCTAAGAGTATATCCAGATCATCAGCTAGATTTTTTTATTGATTACGCTCTAAATGGTGATAGAGAGTTGATCATTGAAGCTAAAGACATTGCTTTTAATTTCCCTGAGCTACCTTTTTTTGAGAATTTAGAAGTAATTTTTGCCCAAACATCGGGTGGGTCAAGGATTGGGATTACGTTAACTGATGAGCATTTGTTTAAGAGCTTTACGGTCATGTGCTTTGATATTGCCGAAAGGTCCAAGGGCGGTAAGAATCTAGAGGAATCATTCATGATTGCTCTAGAATGCCTCAGGGATTGGTCGGAGCTTTTTAAGCGCAGGGGAAAGGTTGGATTAACCCGTAACGAAGTAATTGGCCTTTGGGGTGAGCTACATACGCTTGAATCAATACTGCAATCAAATATTGCTCCAGATGAATTAATAGTACAAGGTTGGAGAGGTCCAAATGGTGACCAGCGAGATATTGGATTTAATAAAACACGTATTGAGGTTAAGACTCAGCTGGCTACAAAGGCTATCAGCCTAAGAATTAGCTCCTTAGATCAACTTGATGATGGTGGGAATAATTTAAAGCTTACTTTGAATCGTATAACTCCATCAGACAAGGGTTTCTCCGTTATAGAGCTAGCCCAAAGATTATTTCAACGGTTCGAGACTAATCGACTCGCCTACGCTGAATTCGAGAGAAAGATTGTTTTAGCTGGCCTTAGCGAGGATCAGGAATTATGTAAGGAAAAATTCGATCTTGATGAGCGCTTAATTTATGAAGTTGCAGATAATTTCCCAAAATTAACCCTTTCCAATGTGTCGGTTGGCATCATCGCAGCTGAATATGTGATTTCAGGAGCTGCAATTACATCTTTTCAAATTGATTGGGACAAGCTTGTGGGGACCTTAAGTGAGTAATTTGGAACAAGAGTACTTAAATTTAGCTGAAGACATTGTTATTGGATCTGCGGCGGATGGCATCCCCAAGGTTGAAGAGTTTTTTAAGGTATTTTCGCAGTTAGCAGCCGAAAACGGCGATTGCCCAGATCTTGCATACTCGCCAATTCTTAGTGGCAGTGGTTACCGCGTTG
Organism: Polynucleobacter sp. MG-28-Ekke-A2; assembly: GCF_035012985.1. Lineage (NCBI taxonomy): Bacteria > Pseudomonadati > Pseudomonadota > Betaproteobacteria > Burkholderiales > Burkholderiaceae > Polynucleobacter > Polynucleobacter sp. MG-28-Ekke-A2. The sequence goes on from NZ_JAYGQU010000019.1 coordinate 7,214, forward strand.
ATGGGTATGCATTTGATATACCCGAAGATACTGCAGGTGCTTCTGGCGATCTATATCTTGGTGTCTGTGCGTATTTTCAAGACGATAGCCTTCCTACAATCAATGCTAGCGATATAGAAAAAGCGGTTTCAGGGGTAGGGCGCTTTCTTAAACTGGCGCTATCAAGTAAATCGCTCGAAGATTTGGAAGAGTCAAGCTACGACTTTAAGCTGGCCATGCTTATTCGTTCATATGTTGATCAAATTGCGAGAATACGGATTTTAGTCTTTACTAATGCCCATCTAAAAATCCGTAAAAAAGTATTTGAATCATTTGAAATTGATAGGCTAACAGTCCATACAAATACCTTTGACATTGAGCGATACGAAAAAATTGCATCCACTGGATTTGATCCTGTAGAGATTGACTTAGCAAATGATTTTTCTGGTGGAATTTCATGTATTCAAGCCTCCAGTAACGCGGTTGGCTATAAAAGCTATCTCTTTGCTATCCCAGGGCCAATTCTTGCCGATATATTTGCAAACTATGGAAACCGATTGCTAGAGCAAAATGTTCGAACCTATCTTCAAGCAAGGACTGATGTAAATAAAGGAATTCTGAAAACCATTTCAGACGAGCCATCAATGTTTTTTGCTTATAACAATGGTCTGACGGCTACTGCATCAGCTGTTAATACCTCTAATGCACCCGATGGATCTCTTGTAATTGACTATATTAAAGATTTTCAGATTGTTAATGGTGGTCAAACTACTGCATCGATTTTGTACGCTAGAGATGGCTTGAAGTACAACCTCTCAGAAGTATTTGCACAAGTAAAGTTGTCGGTAGTGGATGAGGCCAAATTAGGTGAAATTGTCCCCAAAATTTCTGAATATGCTAATACTCAAAATAAGGTATCAAAGGCAGATTTAGAGTCCAATAGCGCATTTCAAATTAAGATCGAGAGACTTTCCAAAGAAGTTAACGTGCCTCAAAAGGCTGGAGCCCTTTATGCAACTAAATGGTTCTATGAGCGCTCAAGGGGTCAATACAGAAATTTATTTGCATATAAAACTCAGCCTCAAAGAAATAAGCTGGAGGCAGAATTCCCAAAAACACAACTTATTGAGAAAACAGATCTTGCGAAGTTTGAGTTATCTTTTGATGGCAAGCCGTACTATGTTTCAGAAGGTTCCCAAAAGTGTTTCAATCGGTATATCACTGGCCATTTAAAGCAGATGAGTGATGCTGACCTCAATGAAGTCTGGTATAAATGCGTTGTTGCAAAAGGGATTATCTTTAGGCAGCTTGATAAGGCAATCGCACAATCTGAATGGTACAAAAATGATAAGGGTTTAAAAGCCCAAGCACTTACGTACACAATTGCTGCTTGCGCCCAAGCATTTAGAGATAAAGGTTATCAAATCGATCTTTTGAAGATATGGAAAGAGCAGGAAGTTCCCCCCCTTTTATTGCATTGGTTGCTTTATCAGGCAAATACAGTCCATAAAATTCTGAACTCTCCGCCGGGAATAGTAAAAAATCCCGCGGAATTTTCTAAGAAAGAGTTTTGCTGGACCTTGCATGTGAGGGGTAAAGTTGCGGAACCGACCCCAGCCGTATTGGAATATGGAGTTCCACTTGATACATTTGCAGAGGAACAGGTTAGCGGAAGAAGAGATGCGCGCCGTGATAATGAGCTTGATTTTGAAATTACATTGGCAAAATTGGTACCTCGTGCTCGCGAGATTAGAGGTATGGCAGAAGCAAAATGTTTAATTTCAACAAATAACACTCGTGCGCTTGAAAAGCTTGAATCAGGAAGATTGTCTTTTACAAAAACTGAAAAAAATGCTCTTAAAAATTTACTTGAGAGGCTGGCTATAGAGGCCTAATCTTTGCTTGTATTGTTTTAAAGAATTTGAAAAATTAATTTATATAACATGAATTCACCATCCAACTTAACCCCAAGCGCAAAGCGTTTGATTTCATCAATGCGTGATCTGGGCTATGAATTCGCGGATGCCGTCGCTGAAATTGTTGATAACTCAATCCAAGCAGGTGCGAATGTCATTCAAGTAAACCTTCAGTTCGATGGATACGATTCATATTTAACAGTTCTCGATAATGGCGTAGGTATGACGCCCTCGGAAATTAGAGAGGCCATGAGATTTGGCTCTATGAGAGACTACGAACAAGATGACTTAGGCAAATTTGGACTTGGTTTAAAAACCTCATCACTAAGTCAATGTGACTCATTAACTGTCTCTTCACGTAATTCAGAGAAAAAGGTGCAACTTCATTCCTACTCTTGGGATATGGATCATATTAATAAGGTAGATCGATGGGAAATTTTGCCTATTGAGATCGATGACCTCCTTAATCCTGTTGTTGAGCATCTATATTCGACAACTGGTACGGCGGTAACCTGGGAAAAATTAAATCGTTTATTGAACTTTCAGAACCCAGCTGGCGGCAGGGCGGAAAATGACTTTAAGAAATTGATTCAAGATTTAAAGGTTTCTCTTGGGGCAACATTTCACCGTTATTTAACAGGCGAGCAGAGATCAAAGAAGGTCATGATTTTTGTAAATGGCGATTTAGTTGAATCTTGGGATCCCTTTTGCCGTACAGAGAAAAATACTGTGGAGCTTGAGTCTTTTGCGATCCCAATTTCAATGGATGGGAAGAAGGGTTTAGTTAAATTTAGACCATTCGTTCTACCTGCTCAAAGTCAATTTTCATCCTCATCTGCACATTTACGAGCGGGCGGTCCTGCTAAGTGGAATAAGCAGCAAGGCTTTTACATTTATAGAGCAGGACGTCTGCTCCAAAGTGGCGGCTGGTGTGGTCTACGTACCTCTGATGAGCACTCTAAGCTTGCGCGTGTCTTAGTAGAAATTCCGGCAGGGTTTGATGATCTATTTAAGGTCAACATTTCGAAGATGAAGATTAACTTTCCTAGAGAGATGCGGGAAGAGACTATGCACAAGCTAGCTCCAACACTTAAAAAAGCCAATGACTCATATAGAACTCAAGGCGAAGCTTCATTTTCAGACACCTCTGTTTATGAAGCGGATGATAAGCAATTTGAAATGCTGGTTAGCAATTCGCTATCTAAGTTGGACTCCGATTGGCATTTAAGTCCTGGCACGGTAGGGAATGTATTGCCTAAGTTATACGGCCAAGCTACTCCAAGCGAAAGAAGATATCTTTTGAGGATATTTAAGAGACTTGCTGGCGAAGAGAAAATAAGCGAGAAGACTGCCGTCTAACTACGCAGAGACAAGATTATTGAAATAATAGTCTTCTTCGGTTAGCTCCTTGTTTTTATACCGAGCATTTGCTTCTTCAGCTATAGGAATAAGTGCAATCGGCCAACCTGATCTTTTGTAATATGGCGCCAATACATCGCTCGTTCCTGACGGTGGCATGTGAATCTCGCCCGATCTATCTAATGCGGTTTCTGGATGTAGGGTGGGGTGCACCAAGTGCACAAGGTTCCAAGTGGATAGAAACTCCTTGTTATCCATCTTTCCTATAACGCCTAGGTAGAGGGAATTAGTTAGCTCCTCTAGCTTTTTAATGGCCTTATTTTTATCAGATTCCTTGAATTTCGGTCTAGCTTCGGAAGCGGCATAATTTTTTAGATAAGCCTTGATGGCACAGCCTATTGCCCTTCCAGCCAAGGGAGGGACGGCGTTACCAACCTGCTCGTATACATTTCCTCGTTGACCTGAAAATTGGAAAGTGTCTGGGAAGGACTGGACTCTCGCCGCTTCTCTCGGAGTGAGCGATCGATTTTGTGTCGGATGAATGAACATCAACCCATCTTTTTTGAGGTGGGCAACTATAGTTGAGCATAGCTCATATCTACTTTGCCGCTTGTACTTATCAGCAAATGACTCCATTGAATAAGGCGTTTCCATAACCTCACCTCGAGCGATTGCGCCTTTACTGTTTTCGCCTTCACGTAGCAGCAAGAAATCACGTAAATCTCTTTCGGAATGGGGTCTAGATACATGCCAAGTTAACTTTTGCGCCTGATCAGCCTGCATTAGATCAATGATGTACCTATTACCATGGTCTTTCAGATGCTTTTTTCTAAGCACCAAGTCATATTTGGACTCAGTCGCACCATCATTGGCCTGTAATGGGGGTAAGTCACAGATAGCCTCACCTAATGTAACTACGGGCTCTAGAGAGTCATCGCTGGGCTCTAAAGAATGTGTCTTAGTCAGATAACGACTTGGCATAAAAAGAGGCTGCCCAACTCGAGTGCCGATAAATAGTTGTCGAATTCGTTTTTGGGGCACACCGAATTCCCAGCAATTAATTTGAACTGGAGCCACTGAGTAGCCTAAGGCTCTGCTTGCCTCTTGAATTTTGGTGAAATAAATACCACTTCCCATGCTCTTAATTCCCAAGACGTTTTCCATTACAAAAATCTTGGGTTTAAAAAACTCAACATGCTTCAGGAAGCGCTTATAAAGGTCTCGCCTTGGATCATCAACAAATTCTTTGCCAAAATTAGCGCCACCTTGAGTTCTGGCGGTCGAGAAGCCTTGGCATGGAGGGCCACCAACAACTAAATCAATTTCATTTGTGCCAATTATTTCAGCGAGCTCTTCAGGCTCAAACTGAGTTAAGTCACGTTTTAGGCCAACTGGGTGCTTGTGATTTAAGTTAAAAGTCTCAATAGCAGTTTTATTGAAATCCACAGCAGCTAAGCATTCCAGACCTGCCATTTCGAGGCCATAAGAGAGGCCCCCACACCCACTAAATACGTCGATAAATTTGAGTTTTTTAGACATTCCGTAATTTTAGGCTATTGCCAGATTCCATCTGATCTGTACTGTGGTGAATATGTATTTCTTAGGTTTCAATGTCTTGGCAGGATTCTGAATGATCTCGACGGTTGGGGTGGATGAAACGTTCCTAATTATGACTAAAAAGTAGTTTTCGCCCTCTTTTTGGGCGACATCCCATTCTTTGCTGGTAAAGCTGATTCCGCCAGTATCTCCATCTAGTCCCTTGACTTCAATATAGGCTTTTGACTTCCCACTTATCTCATAGTCGTACCCGCATCCATGATCGCGTTTGTCAATCATCTCTCCGGGGAGTGGGAGAGCATTCGCCTTATGGAATTCTAAGAAAATCTCCTCGGCCTTTCTTCCGGTAATCCCGCGAACGATAAAAATAGGACTTGAGTTTGCTTCATCTAAAACCTCGATTAAGTCAGATGATGTATCGCCATCTAGTACATTTTTATTCTCAAGTATCTCAAGAACTAAATCCCTTAACTCCTCTTCTTGAAGATGCTGATATAGCTCAACAATTTTTTGTCTACTTGGGCGTAAATCTCGTTGATACCATCCAGCTCTTTTGTTTTCATGAAGAGGGTCAAATTCATCCCTCATATTTTTGACTGTATTTTTATTAACCCCCAGGGCATATCCAATAGCCTCATGCGTCTTTGTTTTAGTACCGTGATTCAAGGCCCTATATGCTGAGTCGTTGTATTTTGATAGGTAATACGCAACCACCATCGTCAAATAATTGGATTTTTTCATCTGAACCCCTAATTGGTTATTTCAATACACTTTTGATTTAAATACTCATATAGATCAAAAAGCTTGAAATTTTCTTCGCTATTTATACATGGTACATCGCCATAACTCAGGAATTGATTTGCTAGAGCCTTTGCATCCAATCCCCTTTCTAATGATTTATATAAGAAGTCATCAACAATTTGCTTACAGGCCTCTGTAGCTTGCGAGGCGCTATTAAACTCCCCTATGAGGTGCCATGGACTAGCTTTTAGCGGCCCCTTATCGCTGTACACCTCAACTACGTACTTTTTGGCTGTTTCAATTTGCATTGTTGTCTCCTAAGTTGATGAGAATAAGAAATCAGTAGCTCATGTAATGAGCTTACCCTTAGGAGATGCCCATTTTTCAATTGGTGGATTGCTTTGTCTTTTCTCGGATAAAGGTCTGAACCTGTTCAATAGTCCAAAAAGAGGATCTTCCAATTTTGATCGGCTTGGGGAACTCACCTTTCTGAACCATTAGCCAAAACTTGGATTTAGAAATTGGCATGACTTCCAGAATCTGCGGAATTCTCATTAAGGTTACTTCTGAATTTGAATTACTCATGACGACCTCCTTGACCGACGCGCTTCATATTTTTCCTATAAACCTGCAAAGCCATTTTTACTGAACTCATCTTCGTGTAACCGTATGAACGGTACAAGCTGTACAGCCGAATTGCTACCATAAAATTGTTCTCCATCTTGTCATGTTATGTATGAATATGTGTGCTACTGAAGAGCAATGTAGTCAATGAAATTTTGATGGTCAATCAAAAGTCAATACCCATCTTCCGAACACAAATTATTTTTGGCCTACAAAAAAATATTTATTCATATAAGTGCTACAAGTCAATCCAGTAAAGGGCTACAGCCTTGTCAGTAATTTCCGATGGCATCAGGAGAGTGGTGGACAGACATAGATCAACTAACACTTCAAAAGAATTAATAAAGGATCTCGAATTTATTAAAGAAGGATTACAGCGAATTAGTAGATAAATAAATTCAAAATAAATTCAGAAAAAACGCGTTTGACGATACGCTTTCCGATTGTTAGATTCATCTCTTGCATTAAATAATTTACGCAAGAAAAAGAACGCTACGGAGATTGTTTTAAATGAATTACTACGAGCATCACATTGGAGATTACGCAGAAGCAACAGCCCATCTCACCTTTATCGAGGACGCAACCTATAGTCGCCTGATCAGAAAGTACTACGCTACAGAAAAGCCACTTCCAGTAGATGTAAAGATCGTCCAGAGATTAATTAATGCCAGGTCTAAAGAGGAAAAAAATGCAGTGGTCTCAGTCCTCAATGAATTTTTTAATCTAACGGATGATGGCTGGCGACAGGAACGTTGTGACCATGAAATAGCAAGGTTTAAAGATCGCCAAATCAAAGCCAGGCGAAGTGCGGAAGGTCGTTGGCAGTCGTTAGCAACAGAGCAAATACTGTCAGACAGTACGCCTAACTTAGTATGCGATCGCAATGCGAACGCATTGCCAACGCAATGCTCACCAAACACCATACACCAGTCACCAAACACCAATCTCCATACACCAGACAAACAAAACAAAGGGGTGGAAAAGAAAAATGAAGGAACGGGCAATCTAAGTCCAGCTCAAATGGTTCAACTTTTTGCAAAGGATGGTATCAATATCCCCCTTGATGATCAACGCATCAACGAGATGCTTAGGCTGGATATTTCTGAAAAGGAAGTGGCTGACGCCATCTTGCAGGCTAAAGACACTAGGAGACGCGCATCTAGTTCAACACCGATTAATGTGGGATTTGTGATGGCCATTCTGAAAGGCATGCGAAGAAAGAGTCAAGCCAACAGCCCGGTTGAAGATATCTGGTGGAAAACCAATGAAGGCATAGACGCCAAAGGCAGGGAGCTGGCGATGAAGGCCCAAGGTTCCGAAAGCTACGAATCATTCAAAACCCGAATATTTACCGAGCTACGCAAACGCCAGGATGCCATGGAGAAGCCCAATGCAAACTAATCACGTTTTAGCTGGCGTCATTGATCGCCTAGACATGGAAGACTTTCCCATCGGATCAAAAGTGAAGACCCCAAGCGGGCGCATAGGAACCGTAGTAAAACATCGCGGGGCCCAAAGCCGGCATGACTTATTCCAAAGAATCATCATCGAGTTTGATGAACCTCTTGGAGACTCGGTAGCACTGCAACCCCATCTTTTACAGTTGATTAAGACCTCATGATTGAAAACAATCAAAAGAAATCAAAGAAACCAGTGCCAAGCAAAAGCAAGGGAGGGGCAAGGCCTGGAGCTGGCCGCAAGGAGGGCAGTCTAACCAAGCGTACCCGTGAGATTGCTGAGGTAGCTGCTGCCCAGGGCATTACACCCCTGGAGGTCATGATGAGTACGATGATGGCGCTTTACAAGGAGGCGGGTAATTGCGGTCGTGATCAACATGACCATGGTGATAAGGCTAACGAGCATGATGATGGTCATGACGCCATGATCACTGAGAACCGCATCAAGCTTCTGAACATGGCTGCCACAATTGCCAGACATGCTGCGCCCTATGTACATCCTCGCTTATCGGCTATTGAGCACACCGGTAAAGGCGGTGCACCTCTACAAAGTGGGGTCTTGGTGGTGCCTAGTGCCATGAGTATGGATGAGTGGGAGCGAGCTGCCCAGCCAAAACACTAGCCCATGAAAACCATCTGGGCACCATTGCCCGGCAGTCAGACCTTGTTCCTGACATGCCCCGTCTATGAGGTATTGCTTGAAGGCACCAGGGGAGGTGGTAAGACTGATACCTTGCTTATGAGTTATGCCCAACACGTAGGAAGAGGCTTCGGGGATCATTGGCGAGGCACCTTATTCCGTCTAACCTATCCTCAATTGGCTGACGTAGTGGCCAAGAGCAAGCGCTGGTTCTATCAAATCTTCCCGGGCGCCAAGTTCAATGAATCAGACTATGTGTGGAAATGGCCAACAGGAGAGATGCTGTACTTTCGCTATGGGGCTAACGAAGACGATTACTGGAATTACCATGGTCATGAGTATTGCGTCGCCCTTGGGACACCAGTCTTAACACCGAATGGATTCGTTCCAATGGATAGGCTTCGCATTGGAGATAAGGTTGTCACCTTAGATGGCGAGCGGCGCATTACTCGTACGTTTGAACCGCAGGTCAAAGAATGCGTTAGAGCTTACGTTTACGACGACCATCAGCGTTTAATCGGCTCACAAGTTCAATCGGTAGATCACCAGTTGCTGACCAACGTTCAAAAGCCTTGTTCATGGTCGTCCGAGTTGTCCCAAAATTTCTCGCAATTTGATCGGTACTCAAGGTCATGGCAAGGATACAAATCTCCTTTTTATGCAAATCCAAAAAACCAGGAGGTTTACGCTTGCTTAAAAGGTCGGGAAAATTACGATATAGAGTTCCTACAGACACTCCCAGAATTTTCGCAGCGTCGGCCGTTTTTTGACCATTTAATGCTTGCTGCACATCCGTTGGATCAAGCCTTGTCTCATCCGCCGCAATCCACTCGATCGCATTATCACGGCAGATGGCGCGAGCAAGGACTGGGCTTATGCCAAGCGAATGAAGCGGGGCTTTGGGATTTTGCGCAGCTTTTCGAACCCTTTCAATCACGGCTAGATCTCTGCGCTTCGAGTGTGCTTGCATATGCTCCCGAGAAGATCCAAGCAGCTCAAGATTTTCAATTCGGTTGTCATCCTTTTTTCCATTTAAGTGATGAACAACCTCATGACCTTTTAAAAATCGACCCAGGTGGCGCTCCATTTCACGGCGGTGCTAAAGAACGCGTCCATGTAAGTCTGCTTGAGGATGTTTCGGACAGCGCTCATACAGGTAGCCGCTGCGATGACGTAATGGCTTACCCTCATCCTTACAGTGGGAAAATTCGAAAAACGAATCGTCGACTAAAAGATGGTTGGGTAGTGTATGAATCATGTGACTCCTCTTTAACAATGGATATAACAGTTGAAGAAAGTAATCACTACATTACAGAAACTGGCCTAATTAATAAAAATTGCTGGCTGGGATTTGAAGAGTTGACTAACTGGCGCAACCTTTCATTTTACGAGGCGATGCTCAGTACTTGCCGATCTTCGCAACCCGGAATCCCCAGGATGGTGAGGGCTACTTGCAATCCATTTGGAGTAGGGCATGCATCAGTAAAGGAACGATTTCAGATCGGAAATATTCCGGCGGGAAAAATTATTCGACAAGAGGGTGCACTCCCAAGGGTGAGAATTCATTCAACGATTTATGAGAACACTCATCTACTAAAAAACGACCCGAACTACCTGATAAGTCTAGAGTCGCTAAGTGATCCAAACAGACGTAGAGCCTGGTTAGATGGTGATTGGGATATCCACGTGGGAAGTTTCTTAGAAGGCGTGTGGCAACCCTCTAAACACGTTGTAGAACCCTTTGCCATTCCGCCAACCTGGAAAGTATGGCGCTCAATGGACTGGGGCTATGCCAGGCCATATGCTGTCTATTGGTTCGCACTATCAAATGATGGAGTCTATTACCTCTGGCGAGAACTCTATGGGTATGGCGATAAAGAAAACACGGGCACCAGAGAGGATGCAACAGTTGTGGCGGAGAAGATCAAGAAGATAGAAGTTCACGACCAACGCCTTGGATATGAATACCGCATGAACCTAGCCGACCCATCTATTTTTTCAAAGATCGGGGCAGAGCGATCAATAGGTCAAATCTTCAGGGATAAAGGCGTCAAATGGACTGAGGCCTATAACGCCCCTAGAAGCAGGGTTAACGGTGCCCAAGAAATCATCCGACTTCTGGCTGAAGATAGACTCAAGATATTCAGTACTTGTAAACACTGGCTAAGAACCATTCCCCAGTTACCACCAGACTCATTAAACCCAGAAGATGTAGATACCGATGCAGAAGACCATGCCTGGGATGCTACAAGGTATGGGGTGATGAGGGCTCGAAGAACATCAGAAACGAATGCTTAAATCAGCCCAATTTATTGACTGATAGAGCTTAGCCAAAATTGCTGTTCTCTCCAGTTGCTGGGAAACCCCATGTGTACTTGTGAGACCTCAGGATTTTTATCGAGCAACTCCTGCAAGTGTTTAGCCCAATTGCTCGAAGGGGAGATTCTATTCATTATAGACTGAATCACAATTAACTGAAAGTACAGCCTGCGTTGTGGGTTCAAATATTGCTGAACACTTTTTTTGAACTTACCAAAATGGATGCGGGTATGGCTGGCCATTTTTTTGGAGGTCTTTTTGGGGCTTCAGGGATGCTTCCAAATTCACGATTCCAGACCCTAGAGTGATGGGCGCATAAATTCCTCAAATCAGAAACACTACGAAACCAAGATTTAAGTAAGGTAAATTTCCAACCAAAATGCGCCTCTATTGCTTGGGTATCTCTTGGAAGCTTCAAGTTGCTAAATAAAGTGGATATCTCTTTAAATATAAGTAGCTCAACAGCCATCCAAATTGGAGGATGCTTTGGCGCTCCTGTGTATTTTGTTTTGTAGTGGCTAATAAAAGTTTCTAAATCACGACCTTTAGATTGACTGGCAATAAGCTCCAATAGTTTAGGATGATCATAGCGGTTATCAAAAATACTTTGGTCTAGGTAACCATGGGGTCCATGATGTTTGGCAAGCGTATTGGCTACTTGTGTGCGTAGCGCTACTTCAATTCTTTCAATTGCATCCAAAAGAAGTAGGCGTAATTCCTTGTCAAATAGATATAGATTGATGACATCTGAAAAGGCCGTTCCAAGCATAAAGGTATGCTCGGCGACATTTGGAAGGTAAAAGGGGCGGGTGTATGCGGAAAGCCTGAAGTAGCTAATGTTGCTTAGATAATCTATTGCTTCATCATCATTATTTATTAGAAGGTTTCGATTTCGGAGACGCTCAATATGTTCTAAATGTGTGAGTGCTGGCTTATTGAATGTAGTCAATAGAATCCCCCAATAAAAAAACCCGCCAAAGTGTGCTTCCAGGAGAGGCATGGCGGGTGTGTTGCGTCAATTATACATTTAATTACCGCAGTAAAAACCCTCTAATAGAAGCTTGTATTTTAGGTCTTCTGAAACATAAATCCAAAATTAGTCCTTTGGATGTGAGTCTGAATTTGTACACAAGATATGCCCAGCCAAAAACTAAAAGCCATTTTAAAAAATGGACTGCTCGCAGCACTCATACGCGCGCTCACTGGGCAACCTTTCATAAACGCGCAAGGCATGAATGTAATTCCAACCCTACCAGCAAAGACTTCTAAATAATTATCATGGTCCTAAAAAGAAAAAGCCCTCAATTATGGGCTTTTGGAAGAGGTGCGGTACCCAAACTTGACGCGTTCAAAACGCGCTTACGATGGTGACGAAATTTGTCGCAAGCTACTTGGGGGTTTAATTACTTATACCGCTTCGTCATTAAATAAGATTATCCATTTTTAAGTAAATCAAAGTCAAGCCAGAGCTGGCATCTATCAATGTAAATTGCAGCCCATAAGCCATTCAATTTATGCTTAGCTCTGCTGTACTTGATTCTTGAAAGCTATCGAAAAAAATACTCCCATGCCAATTGCCAGAGCCATGAGAAAAATGAGTGGGTAAGAAGAGTTCGGTGGAAGAGCTAAATAGCCTATTAGACAAGGAACCCCGAAAATCCCACAATAAAAACTCGCATTAAACGCTGAGAGTGCAATTGGGTGCTGATCGATATCAAATGAATCAGAAACCCAGACACTCAGAATTGGGAAACCAAGGCTATAGCCAACCCCAAAGCAGATACCAGCCAAAATAATCGGTATTGGGCTATGTAGATTCAAGACCAAAGCAAATGCACACGCCATCAAGCCAAACGAGCAAGCTATCAAGACAGGGCGCGAGAATCCCCCTAATATGCCCAGCAGACCAAAACGTGAGCCAAAAAGGGCGAGGCTCATTGGTAAGAAAAATAAGCCTACAGAGAAATGGTGTTGGCTTAGGTATAAAGCCATATACCCAGTAACAAAACCCCACAATACCCCAATAGAAAAAATGCCAAAACCTAAGGCATGAAATCTCTTTGCGCACAGAATTTGATAATAAGAGTGCAAGCCAATTGCAGGTGTTTTACTGGAGCGGTCAAATTCCTTAAAGATTATGGATAGGGTGATTAGCGTCAGTAATGCTAGTAGTCCCGGTAATGCCATATACAAAAAGAATCCATCGGATCCCTGATTCTTAAAATACCACTGGGCTACTATAGGACCAAATGCATTAGGCAGCGGGAACATTGACGCATAGATTCCAAAGAAATAGATTATTTTTGGACCACTCAATAAGCTCCTTACATAGATCATGGAGGCGGAAAAGTAAAAGCCAGACCCAAAACCAATTAGCCCACGAAAAATTGTCGCAAGAAAGCTCGAGCTAAGGGCATATTCAAGGCCTATAAAGCCCAATATCATCAATGCCTGACTAATGATCATCAGTCGAATGCAGCTGATTCTTTGCAAGATAGCGCCCGCACTAAACAAGGCAATTAAGGTTGGAATGAGGGGCGCAGATAAGACTGAGCCAATAGCTTGTTGAGAGTAACCTTCCTCATTTAAGAGTATCGATAAAAATATCATCGACGACAGGGATAGTGATCCAAAGAATGTCACCAAACATAGCAAAGAGAAATATCTTTGAGATGTGTTATTCGCGAATGCTCTAGTCATAGGAAGCACATATCTCATGAATTACAGGAGAAAAGACTTCTCCTTGGAAAATTAAACAAACATCCAATATGCTTGTCCATCTAAGTCTATCTTCTCTAAGATCGCAACTCAATCAGTAATATTGACCATCTTAATAAAGATGGCATTGATAACTGAAAATATATTTGTGACTTATAAAATTTCTATCACTTTATGGAAATATGTTGTAGTGAGCGAGTACGAAAATCCTGCCATAATAAATCCAAGATAAGTGCATCGATGAAAGATTCACAATCTATAAATAGGATGTGCCTCAAGACTCAAAAGCCCTCCAACAAAAATGGACCGCTCGCATCACGCATGCGCGCGCACACTGGGCAACATTCCATAAACGCGTAAGACACAACCGCAATACCGTAGCTGGCTTTAATTGGAACGCAGATCCCACCGGCAAAGACTTCTATAGTCTGAGAGCCAACCTCATACACGGCACTATCTCTGCAGTTCTTCCTAATGTCTATGCACGCAACCCAGAAATTTCAACAACACCAACTCACTTGGGCGCGGATATCAAACTCTTTTGTAAAACGCTAGAGAAAGTCACCAATAGAGCGCTAGAACATGCCCAATTAAAGAATCGAGCGAAGTCCACCATAAGGGCAGCGCTGACCTGTAGCTTCGGAATTCTCAAAGTGATGTATCAAAGAGATCCAAGAAAGGATGGATATATTCAAGGCCGCATCAATGATGCCCAAGAAAACATCCTAGCCATAGAAGACTTAGATCGAGATCTTCAAGACGATGCTCAACATCATCATGATGCCAAGAGAGCAGAGTTAGAAGAGCTCATCAAGTCATTACATGAACAATCGGAAGTGCAATCTGCCGAAGGCTTAGTAATCGACAGAGTGCTTACAGAAAACCTCCTCATCGATCCATCTATCTGCGAGTTTTGGGATTACACCGATGCAGACTGGATCTGCCAAATCATCCCAATGAAGCGTGGCCAAGCAGAAGCGCTCTACAAGAAGAATCTTGCCAATGCCAAGATCTATCAACCCGGCCAAGGCGAGCCATCCCATAAAAAAGCCAAGCGTCTAGCCTCAATGCAGGTGGACGCTAGTTCAGGCTCGGTGGCTGATGATCAACAAATAGCAGTGCTAGAGATCTGGGATAGAGCGACTCAACGGGTTTATACGATGGTAGAGGGTGCGACCGAATGGCTGCGTGAACCTTATTCACCACCAAGAGCCGGAGAGCGCTGGTACCCATTCTTCTTATTGCCATACCAAGTAGTCGATGGTCAATTTGTAGGCCCAAGCCTGGTTGACTTGACCGAGCGCTTGCAGGACGAGCACAACGAAGCGCGCGATCGATTTAATCAACATCGAGACCTCTGCATTCCGGGGTGGGTAGCATCAGCCGATATCAATGAAAAGACCATTAAGAAGCACTCAGATTCAAGATTCGGCGAGATCACGATTGTCGATACCGAAGGCAAGCCTCTGAACCAAGTCATCATTCCCAGAGGTCACCCCAAGATCGACCCCATCGTCTATGACACCAGTGCAGTACGTTATGACTGGGAGCAAGTTACTGGCTTGCAAGATGCTGCGCGCTCTACGGTGGTCAGACCCAAGACGGCTACCGAGGCAAACATTCTACAAAGAGCCTTATCTGGGCGCGTATTTGAATTCAAGGACCAGATCGAAGATTGGTTACAAGAGATTGCCCAATACAGCGCCCAAGTCCTTTTGCAAGAACTCACCAAAGAGCAGGTAGAGCGCTACATGGGGCCGCCAAGTACTAAGACCACCATGGTCAATGGCGAACTAGTCATGACTATGGAGAAAACCTATGACTGGCCAGAACTCACCAAAGACCGAATCTTTGACATGGTAGATCTACGAATACGTGCAGGTACTACCGGCGCACCAGATGGCATAGAAGACAAAGAGAGCTGGCTCAAGGTTCTTCCCATGATTACGAATCTATCAATTCAGATGCAAAACCTACAAGCCAGAGGAATGGATTACGAGCATATCCGTAATCTCCTACACGAGACCCTCTTGCGATATGACGATCGTATCGATTCCAATCTATTTATACCTAATGTAGAAAAGCAAGCGGAGGGATGGTCACGCGATGACGACCCAAATTTAGGAATAAATTGGTTTTCTGAACGAAGGCAAAAGTCAGGCGCTGAAATGCATTACGGCAGTAACTTATTAAAAGAGGAGACAGGCAATGACGCAAGTAGCAAATGAGGTGGAGGGATTTAAATCAGAGGTACTCACTAAGGGTGGCTCAATTCAAAGAGTGCAGGATAGAGAGGCCAAGAAAGAGCGCGAGCGGCTTGAAAAAGAAGCCTATGAGAAGCATGCCGCCGAGAGTGCCGCAAGGCGCAATAAGGCAAGGGAAGAGCGCGCACTTGAATTGATTGCGCAAGCAAAAGCCAGGCAAGAAGCCGCTCAATTAGATAAGGAGCGTAGCGCTCAGGCACAACAAACCCAAAAGGCTGAGCGTAAGAGCCAGAGTCGGAGCCAAGCAACCAACTTATTAGATGATCTAAGTAAGACCCCCAATGCATCTCTTGCCAAGCTATCTGAGGATATTGATGAGGGCGAAGTATTGGAGGAGTCGGAAGCTCTAGAGCCCGAATCTATATTTTCGCCAGTAAAGGGCGAGGTGCATGTGCCGTCCTTTATGCCCGCTTCAGCAGATAAGACAGCACCACAAGCCCATGACCTGGGTGAAATATTGCCTGCACCAGTCGCCATTACCGTCGATACACTTCCAAAGACTGATATTCAAGCTGAGACAGCTGAAGAGCTAATGAAGCGGGCTTTGAACTCTGGGTCCGCGGTTTCGATTCCCGATGCCGAGCCTAGTGTTAATACAGAATCTTCTGGCGGTATCAAGTCCAAGAGGGGATGTGAGCGTGTACAGAGAATCATTAATGAAAAGCGCGATCTAGAGAAACAGGTTGAAGATCTGGAATGTACAGTTACAAGCTTGCAGGATGTGATTCGTAAATATGAAATCGAAAGCAAGCTTGTAGGTAATGTGATGACTATTGCTGATAGCCAGAAAAAACCTTCCGAGTTGGTCTCAGAGGCGAAGCTACAGATGCTCAAGTTCTTGAATACCCGCTCAGATGAAATCGATCACATTGATAAGGCGATTTGCTTTAACAAATACATGTCAGACCCGTTTTACATGCAGGTCTTTGTGCAGAACAATCAGCCGGAGCAGTGGCAAACCATGATTGAGTCTATTTATGAGGCAATCGAAAGGCCTACTGCTAGCGTTGCCAACATGAGGCATTCAGCCTTGCAGAGTGTGCAGCCTATACGGGCGCGAACAGCAACTCTAGGGGCGCCAGTAGCTAGTTCTGAACAACCGATGGATAGGATTGCTCAGCACCTAGGAAACATGGGTATTTGATATTTATATCAATAAAATCATATAATTAACATACTTTATTTGTTATTAACATACTGTATGTTAATAGTTAAAAACAGTGTTAAAATGGATGCATGACGAATGCGCGCAACCTATTTATTCAAGCAGGCACCTACTTGCAGCAAACCCTAGGAGAGGATTTGCTGCAGGAGGGCGCTTGGGAGAAAGAGGTGCAATTGCCACGCTACATTGCCCAAACTTACGATATGGGCAAAGCTAGGCTAGCTGGGATCGAGGTTCTTTTGATGGCCAATAAGGACGGGGCTCAAGGATTACCAGCGCTACTTAAACAAAGGGCGCTTATTCAGAAAGAGGCTGGGGTGCCGGTCATTTGGGTTGGAGATGCTCTTCAGGCTTATGCCCGTAAGGAGATGGTTGCGAGGCGCATGCCTTTTATCATTCCGTTTAAACAGGCTTACCTACCCCCGTTGGGAGTTGAGTTTCAAGAGCGTGCATTAGCAACAAAGGTTGATACTAAAGAAAAGCTGCATGTGGCAACACAAGTATTTTTGATTAATGCGCTGCTTGGTAATTTGCCTGACACATTAAATCCAAAAGAGATTGCCATGTACTTGGGCTATAGCCTCATGACTATGACTCGTATTAAAAGCGAGTTGATGGAGCATGGTTGGTTAGACATGGATGCTTATAGAGGAGGGCGACTCTGGCGACTAACAGTTGAAGGGGGTGAGCTCTGGAAAGCCATCAAGCCTTATTTACAAAGCCCGGTACGTAAGCGTCTGTGGATTAGAAATCCAAATCCATATATTGAGGGCCTACCCCTTGCGGGATTGAGCGCCCTAGCAAAGCAAACCATGCTTGGAGAGCCTCAGAATATTGTGCGGGCGATTGGAGAGTTGGACTGGCGCAAGTTGGAGCGCGAATTAGATGCTGAGCAAGTGGTGCCCGAGGCAATCGATGGCGCTTTGGAATTAGAGGTTTGGCGTTATGCACCACAAAGAATTAAAGCCCTAAATACCAAAGAGAGGGATGCCAATAACGGCATCGTGGACCCATATTCTTTGTTTTTAAGTCTTGAGGCTATAGATGATGATCGAGTTCAGGTAGCGCTAAAAGAATTGTTGAGAGGAATAAGTTAATGGCAACGCAAGTAGGGCTTAAGGTCTTTGAGGAAGCGTTTAAAGGATTTGAAGATCAGTATGTGTTGATAGGCGGTAGCGCTACGCAGTTGGCTATGGAGAATGCCGGAGAGCTATTTAGCCGCACTACTAAAGACTTGGATATTGTTGTGATTGTTGATGCGCTGACCCCTGAGTTCATTGAGAAATTTTGGGAGTTTGTGAAGGCGGGTCAGTACGAGATTCAACAAAAGAGCGACTCCACTAGGCAGTTTTACCGCTTTAAAAAACCTAAGACCGCAACATACCCATTCATGCTTGAGCTCTTTTCAAGAAAGCCAGACTTTCTTCGGGAGAAGGATAGCGGCGATATGCGGGCGATTCCTCTAGCGGAGGATGTTTCAAGTCTTTCCGCGATTTTGCTGGATGATGACTATTACGGTTTGATAAAAAGAGATAGAAAACCTGGTTTTATCTGGGTGGATGCCCCGTTCTGATTCCGCTGAAAGCAAAGGCCTGGCTTGATCTGAGTGAGCGCAAGCGTGCTGGCGAAAAGATTGATTCAGATGACATCAAAAAGCACTTGCGAGATGTGTTGAGGTTGGTATCCATTCTGCCCGTTGATTTTCAATATGAATTGCCAGAATCAATAAGGCAAGACATGGTGAAATTTTTAGACCAAGCTAAGGATGAATCTATTGATCCGAGCGGCCTAAATCATCCAAAGGGATCAAATTTAGCGGATGTCTTGAGCCAGATTAAACAAGCCTTCCTATAAAAAAGATTGTTCACACATTCAAAGAGTGCCGCAAAGCATTTAGCCAATCACACTCGAATGAAATTCCGTCAAGGGCACCCCATAGGGGTGGCTTGCGAACCCTTGATGGCCACGACCAAATAAACGCTCATTTATGCCCAAGGTGGCAGACAGGCACATTGGGCATAAAGACCAGTGCGAAGGGGTGAGTGCCTACTGGTGGTATCGATACTCCTGGGTCTTTCCACCATACCCGTATGTAGCAGCTCTAACATCCTGCACGTAGATATAACTCTCTTCATGCAGATTGCCTAAGATGCGCTCAAACCCATCAAAGGCCTCTTTGATATACCGAGCCTTCTCATCCTTAGTGTTGGTCTCATCTGTTACCTTGATATCAAAGTAAAAGCTATTTTTACCATGTTCGCTTAATAACTTGCCGCCAACCATCCAGCATTCAGGATCTACATAGTCAATTGCAATAGCGGTTACTTCCTTCTTCTTGCCTAGAATGCGGTGGGTGAGATCTAGCAATAGTTCATGCATCGCTTTGGTAGTGACAATATTCTTTTGTCCGCTGACTTTTACGTTCAAGATTGGCA
The DNA here is from genome assembly GCF_035012985.1 of Polynucleobacter sp. MG-28-Ekke-A2. NCBI lineage: Bacteria > Pseudomonadati > Pseudomonadota > Betaproteobacteria > Burkholderiales > Burkholderiaceae > Polynucleobacter > Polynucleobacter sp. MG-28-Ekke-A2. Next base: position 26,388 of record NZ_JAYGQU010000019.1, read on the forward strand.
TGTTGTTTTCCTTGTTTATGGGCTTACTGCGATTAAAAAATGATTGCGTATTGAGTTCAATAGCCTCGCTAGATGGCTTGGTGCCATTTGAGGGTTGGAGAATTTCACTGTTGCCGCCGGCAGTCCTTGAATTAGGGCTATGCCGTTACTCGGAATAATGAGTCGCTCCCCCTTGGTGAGTAAAAAATCATCCTGTAAGTCATTGAAGGTTAGCCAGATATCTCCATGAACACATTCAAGGCTTACATTTTTCGCCTGTGAAAAACTCACTTTATTGCTTTCGGTTACACGAAGGGTGGTATTTCCTAGTTCAATTTTCATTTGATTCTCCATTTGACTGTGCATAAAAACAAGTTAGCTATGCAACTATTTGGGAAATAAAAAAGAGCTCATTTCAGGGCAGAGCTAATACCTCTAATTTGATCTACAGCTTCTTCAAAATGATTGGTTCCAAGTGATTTTTTAAGGCGTTTAGCTACGGCTACACTGGCAGAATTAATAGCATCTTTCATCTCCATGGCTTTTTTGGTCGGATGAATCTCTTGCTCCCGGCCATCTTTCTCAGATGCTTGCCGTTTAATTAAAGACAGGCGCTCCAAGCCATCCAAAGCGCGGGTAGCAGTAGGGCGGCTAATATTCATCTCCTTAGCCAATTCACTTTGCAGTAGCGGTGCTTTATCTAAAACCACTCTGAGCATAAAAGCCTGAGAAGGGGTAAGCCCAAAAGGCTTAAAAGCACCCGTCCACTCCCGCTCTAGCTGACGAGCTAGGCTGGTGGTATTGAAATAGAGACATTGTTCAAACATGTAGATAGTGTAATACATATTAATTAGCTATGCAACTATATTCAAAATATCAATAAAAACCCCACAAATATCCCAAGCCCCTGCCTATCACCCCAATAATTGATCTCAGTGCTTCATGCCACCGCGTTAAAGCTAGAGTCGCGACTAGCAGCGTAGCAATGGATAGCTTCACGCTCTATCAATTGGAATGAAGCCAACTAATTTTCGAATAGATAAACATATTGATAGGGGTGGCATATGCCAATTTCAAATACAGACTTGCAAGAGTTAGCTAAGGTATCCTTGGATGAGTACTTGCGCAATCTACCGGTCGATCAAATCGCCGTAGAAAGACCTTTCCTGAAAAAACTCATGGAAGGTCGTAAAAGCCTATTGGGCGCAAAGCAGAACGTTGTTGAGAACATCCGTAAAGAGCACGGCAGTAACTTTAGCTGGGCCTTTGGGGAGGAGACGGTCAAGTTCAATAAACGTAATACGACTGAGCAAGCCTCATTCCCATGGCGTAGAGCAGTTGATGGTCTATATATCGACTATGACCGCCTATTTAGTAACGGCATCAAGGTGCGTGAGGGTGGGGCGCGAGGCTTTCAATTGGAATACAACGAGCGCGTACAACTGATTAATCTCTTAGATGAGCAGCTAGAAGTTCTTAGAGAAGGCTTTCTGAATAAGTTAGACCTGGAGTTGCACCGCGACGGCTCGCACGGCGCAGATGCGGTAGTCGGCTTAGATAGCTTAGTAAGCCTTGCCCCAGATGCCGGCACGGTAGGTGGTATCGATCGAGCCAAAGCTAGTTACTGGCGTAACTATGCCGTCAAGGACATTGCATCAACATCGCCAGGTAACTTAGTGGGTGAGATGGAGACTGCATGGCGTCAATGTATTAAGCATGGCGGAAGCCCTGATTTCATCATCGCGGGTGGCAAGTTCATTGATACCTATCGTAAGCAAGTGACAGTGACTCATATTGCCGGATCAGGTGAAACCAAGTATATCGATGCTGGCGTAGGTGCGGGTGTAAACACTGGGCTAGCCTTCAAGGGCGTAGAGATCATCTGGGATCCCCAGTTTGATGAGCTCGATGCCATGGCTAATCGCACAGTGGAATGGAGCAAGCGCTGCTATTTCCTCAACACACGCTTTATGAAGCTACGTGATGATGACTTAGACATTGTTGCCCCAATCCGTCCGCACGATACGCTCGCTATGTACGCCATGGTGAATCTACGCTGCGCTTTATCCATCTCAAGAGCCAATGCCCATGCGGTATTAGCCATTCAATAAGGAAGATCAATATGAACCACAAAGAACTCATTCATAGTGACTTCCAAATTAAAGAGGTGGAAGCGGTAGTACGCAGGGATGCATTCACAACCATCCATGTACATGTACCGCCGTATGAGACGAACATCCTTCGAAACCTCTTTGGGCGCGAGAACGTCACGGTGTTCGAGCGCCCATCAAAGACCACCATTACTCCAGAACAAGAGTACGACCGTCTATGCGCAAAGTATGGCCATGAAGTCGTAGCCAAAGTCTTTGGCGAAGATGATGGTGATCGCCTAATGGAGATCGTAGAAGGTCTGATGAAAGAAGGTCAGCCTCCAGCACAAGAGAAGGCATTAGAAGGAACGCTTGAGCAAGCAACACCTCATCAAGATCCACCAGAAACCAAAGGAGCCAAGAAACGCTAGCAGAAGGGAAGGCTACCGCTAGCGGCAGGTGTTTGGGTGCGGCTGCGGGTGTTGAAGTAACCACGGTGTGTGGGCGCGCATAACTGCGCCCCACTACCAACACCAATTAAAAGCCTAGGTGGTAGTGGGGCGGTGGACTTTCATACTTATTCATACCTTCGAGCATCAAGAAAAGAGCTTATGACATGCTTCCAATCATCACTTCTCTAGTACAAACCTTAGCCGTCAACGGTCTTAGTCTTCTTGCGGGCGCAGTCCAAGCTAAAGGTAAAGAGTTCATTGAGAGCAAGATTGGGGCGCGTATTCCAGATAACCCCAGCCAAGAAGATCTCATCAAGCTCAAGCAGCTAGAGATCGAGCAAGAGCAACTTCTATTGCAATACACCCTAAAGCAAAAAGAACTTGAAATAGAGGAATCCAAGCTTCTAGCGGAGATGCATCGTGCTTCACAAGAAAATGCCACACAGCGCTGGCAATACGATATGGGTAGTGATTCCAAGTTATCAAAGAACATCAGGCCAGGAACGCTCGTTTACATCCTCACGGCTTACCTCTTGTTCGCTTTGCTCTCCGCTATGGGTATTGATATCAATGAAGCTTATGTAAAGCTTCTAGGTGAATGGGGACAATTAGTCATGCTGGCTTATTTTGGGGGAAGGTCTGTTGAGAAGATCTTTGAGATGCGCATGAATGGCCCAAGGAACAAGGAAGAGCCGCAGTGAGTAAAGGCGTGAGTGGTTTGGTTGCGGAGCAAGCTGCATTCTTGATCGATGTCAGTCTTCTGATTCAGTTTGCAACATCGGAAGGTTGGGTCGTTACTGGTGGTGAGCTCTGGAGGTCCCCAGAGCAGCAAGAGATCTACTTCAAAAGCGGTAGATCAAAAACTATGAACAGCAATCACCTGAGACGTTGCGCTATCGATCTCAATTTCTTCTGGAATGGAAAGCTAGTCTGGGATAAAGAATTGATTCGTATAGTTGGCGAATACTGGGAAAGCCTAAGCCCAAAGAATAGGTGGGGTGGGAATTTCAAGAGCTTTGTGGATGTGCCGCACTTTGAGAGACTCACATAACTCAACATAGAACTATGATCGTCACCAAAGAGATGTTCGGCTGATTATGGATAATATGTCGAATGGATCCAATCACCGCTGCATTAGGACCCTGTAAATAAATTTGTGTAAGTTCCCTCGGCCAATTAACCTTCACAGAAGGATAGCCACATGGAATATCACACAATGGATCGTAGTAAATTACAAGCCTTAGCCAACGAACTAGCCAAGGATCTCAAAACCCCAGAAGATTTAAATATGCTCTCTCAGGAGCTAGTTAAGCTCACTGTAGAGGCAGCCTTAAA
>NZ_JAYGQU010000020.1:0-29053 GCF_035012985.1 Polynucleobacter sp. MG-28-Ekke-A2
GATAAGGAGCTTAGAATGATCCAAGACCGTTTAAACAACCGACCTAGAAAACGATTAGGATTTAAAACCCCCAATGAAGTATTTATGCAGTCCTTAAACCGTGTTGCACTTCGTGTTTGAATCTACGAAAGCTATCAAGCACGTTAAATGAACGAAATTCATTTAATAGTAATCCCAGTAAATATAGAGATTTATGCGGGATTCACTAGGTTTTCCTGAATGGCTTCAATAAAGTGTTCGCCATAGCGCTCTAACTTGGCCTGCCCCACCCCACTTATACGACTAAATTGATCCAAGGTCGTTGGTGTAGATCTAACCATCTCCTGCAAAGTGCTGTCATGAAAAATCACATAGGGTGGGACTCCTTGCTCACGTGCCAGCTCAGTGCGCTTAGCTTTGAGTGCCTCCCACAATTTTTCATCTGCAACATTACTAAAGGGATGCGTAGAACTTTTCTTTGCTCCCGATTTCGTAGCCTTAGTCTTGGAGTAGCCCGTTTCTTTGCGCAACCAAACCTCTTGCTCGCCACGCAACACAGGTAATGCGATCTCATCGACTAACTTTAAGCCGCCATGCAAGGCAATATCCGCATCTAAATAACCGCCTGCTACCAATTGACGATAAATGCTATTCCATTGGGCCTGATTGAGTTCTGTACCGATTCCAAAGGTACTGACCTGCTCATGAAAGTACTGCTTCACTCTGGGGGTATCCTTACCAAGGAGGACATCAATTAAATGGGTCACACCAAAACGCTGGCCTGTCCGATAAACACATGACAACGCCTTTTGCACTTCCTGTGTGGCATTCCAAGTCGCCACGGGCTCTAGACAGTTATCACAGTTCCCGCAGCCGCCAGGATGCGTCTCTCCAAAGTAGCGCAAGATTGTTTGATGGCGGCATGATGTGGATTCGCAATAGCCCAGTAGTGCATTGAGTTTTTGGCGCTCTACCCGCTTGCGGTCTTCAGATGCTTCGCCAGAATCTACCATTTGCCGCAAGCTCACTACATCCCCAAATCCATAGGCCATCCAGGCATTTGCGGGCAAGCCATCACGTCCTGCACGCCCTGTTTCCTGGTAATACCCTTCCATGCTTTTTGGAAGATCTAGATGAGCTACAAAGCGTACGTTAGGTTTATCAATGCCCATGCCGAAAGCTACGGTTGCGACCATGATGACACCCTCTTCACGTAAGAAACGTTTTTGATTGGCGCTGCGTGTTTCGACACTTAAACCGGCGTGATACGGCATTGCGTCCCAACCGCGGTCTTTTAACCATTGCGCAGTCTCTTCTACACTGCGACGCGATAGGCAATAAATAATGCCTGAGTCATCGGCATGCTCAGCATCTAAAAAGTGCTCTAACTGTTGTTTAGCACTCTGCTTTTGCAGAACACGATATTTAATATTGGGACGATCAAAGCTGGAGACAAATTGCTCGGCAGATTCGAGCGAAAGACGCTCCACAATTTCTGCTCGGGTTGGCGCATCTGCGGTTGCCGTTAAGGCGATACGAGGTACCTTAGGAAATCGCTCGTGCAAAACAGTTAACTGACGATATTCTGGGCGGAAATCATGACCCCATTGAGAAACGCAGTGGGCCTCATCAATCGCGAACAAGGCAATTCCGGGGCCCGCATTGAGTCTATCGAGGATTGATAGAAAACCAGGATTCATTAGGCGTTCAGGCGCCACGTAGATTAAGTCAAGATCTCCAGCCAGCAATTGACTAGTGACCTTTTGAGATGTGGACGCATCCAAGCTAGAGTTTAAAAATGAAGCCTTAACTCCTAACTGGGTTAATGCATCAACTTGATCCTGCATTAGTGCAATTAAGGGCGACACTACTACGCCTACACCACGTCGAACAAGCGAGGGAATTTGATAGCACAGCGACTTACCAGCGCCAGTGGGCATGAGAACCAAAGCATCGCCGCCTGCCACTACATGCCCAACAATAGACTCTTGAGCACCACGGAATTGATCAAAACCAAAAACATCATGAAGAACTTGGTGGCTCGACTGCAAAAGTAATACTCCCTTGTCTTATTCAATACCTGCGGATTGCAAACTACGTATAAATAAAAAGCCCCACGCATGCAGGGCTCATTCAATATTTTCTCTATAGATGACACAGAGCCTGAGTGGCGGCGAGCCAAGTCACCACCCATATTGCCTCGTTATACCTCCCTGCAATCAGGAAAATTTATAAGACATTCTGGGAAAAATGATAAAGCATTATCTAAAAACTGCCAGCATAGCCTTGACTAGCATCAGAGTTTAATTGGACGGATCCTTGACTAATCTAAAACCAAGGTGCGACATTGGGCTAAAGGGGTCTGAGCCTCGCCTTGCGCTAGGCCGATAAGACTGACAGTAATCCTCATTACATAAAAATGATCCCCCGCGGATGACCTTCTTAGGAGCAAATGGGGGCACTCCATAATCGGCTGGATCAAATGAATCACTAGGTCCTTGCGGATTTAGAATCAAATGATCGCCATTCTCTTTTACTTGAAGAGCAAAATAATCAGCGCGATACCAGTCAGCTACCCACTGCCAAGCATTACCAGTCATATCAAACAGGCCATAACCATTTTGGGGAAAGGTGCCTACCGCACTTGTCCCAATAGCTCCACCCGCTTTGGGGCTTACCACCGGAAAGGCTTGCTTTTTAACATCCCAAATATTAGCCGGTAACTTCCCCGCTTGCTCCAATTGGTCGCCCCAAGCGTAAGTAGCCTGATTAAGACCACCTCTGGCAGCAAACTCCCACTCTGCTTCGGTAGGAAGACGCTTACCCGCCCATTTGGCATACGCCAAAGCATCTTCATAACTCACTTGCACTACCGGGTGATTCGCTTTGCCCTCAATATTGCTACTCGGTCCTGTCGGATGCTTCCAATTGGCACCAGGAACAAAAGCCCACCACTGAGAGTAATCATTTAAATTGACTTTATCTTTACTGCCCACAAAAACCATCGCCCCCGGCACAAAAGCAGAAGCTGGGGGTTGTGGCGTGCCAGGTGGCAACTGAACCTTAATCGTATCCCAATCAGGCAACTGCTCTGCTGTCGTTCTGTAATTGGTTTCTTTTACAAACTGCGCAAATTGATCATTGGTAACGTGCGTTGCATCCATCCAGAACCCATTCACCTGGACATGGTGAACTGGTTTTTCATTGGCTTGGGCCTTTTTACTATCGCTACCCATCAAAAATTCACCACCAGGAATCCACACCATACCCACAGGTGCATTCTTGCCATCACTCTGAATGACCACGGGCGATACTTGGGGATTAGAGTGCTTTAGATAGAAATAGGCCGCCATACTTCCAGCTATCGCAATTGCAATTACGAGCAGGACGGTGTGACGATTCATTTTGGACCCAAACATCAATACACCGCAGTAGGAGTGGCACACTTACCTTGGTTGTTTTGAATGATTTGCGCATCTAGATTATTTGTAAGGCCATCAAAGTTAAAGTCAGCAATACTGGACAGTGCCCAATTTAAAAACTGCTGCCAAATACTCAAGTCTTGAGAGTTGACTTGACTGTCAAGATTGGCATCTCCAGAACATGCAGGTTGTGAGGCAAGGATGCCATTAAGCGATACCATTAAGCTGTTGTAATTTTGGAGCACAGTGCTAGACCAAGATGACATTGTTGGCATTAAATTCAAGCTCGCAGTATCAATCATCGGGATCGGAACCGCTTGATTGATCTGATAGAACTCATTCGTTGTCACCGATGAACCTGTATCGGTAGCCGGAAAATAGGTTTGAGTCTGGTTACGCACAAGCTTATAGTTATCATTTCTGACAGCCATCGTGACCTCAGCAGCGATAGGCGTCCATGCACTTGAGGGAATGCCGGTCTTGGACTGAGCTTGGTTGACTTGCCAGCAGGTACGATACCCCGTACTAGAGGGTTGCCCGTATGGAGGACCAATCACAGAAGGATCGGTGTAACCAGGCCCCCACCACACGCCTGCATTATCTTCGCAAGGCCCCTTATCAAACACGCTTTGCGTACAAATCGTTGATAGGGTTTGACCAGCAATTGCAGTAGATACTAAACAAGCGCCATTACGCTGACCATTGGCCTGCACGTTATAGCCGCCCTCGGTAAAGTTAATTGTACGAATACTCGCCTGAGAAGGATTGGTTAGATAAGGAAGCAATGGGGCAGAATCAATGACTCGAGGCACTGCACTAGGCACATCAATGCCTGCAATCTCACCAAATAACTGAAACACATCAACCATATTCACCATATGCTCGACGTCGCGATTGGGTTGAACAACCTTAGGGCCTGAAACGATCAAAGGCACCCATACACCCGTTTGATATGCTGTTGACTTTGCGCGCGTTAAATCAAACGGATACTTCACTGCATTCGCAAAAGTACCGTTATCACCAACAATCACAATCATTGTGTTGCTTGCCTGAGGGCTATAGGCCAAAGTTCCATCTGCGTTTTTACTTGCTAGACCAGTTTGCACCAAGAGGCGTCCAAACTCGGTATCAATTGCCTCTGTCATCTTGTCAGAAACAACGCGTTGCTGAATTAAATCCTTGCAATTCAAATCATCATTAGGGCCACCCTTAACCAGCGCTCCAGGAGGCTGTTGGTAAGGAGTATGGGCAGCGCTATAGCTCACAGTTGCCATCCATGGTTTATTGGGGCTGCGACTATTGATCCAACCAATCGCAGCATCCGTCTCGATAGTAGTGCGATAGCCACGATTACGCGGATCCGTGTTTGGAATAGATTGGACTCCGCCATCAGCGCTATTAATTACCAAAGGCGAAACATAGTAGCCATTAGCCGTACTAAAGTTCAGGCCGCTAGGCGCCGTACTTTGGCAAGCTGCATTGGGAACAAAAACACCACCACTCATCAAGCACTGCTTACCAGGCACATCGCCACCAGGATTCAAGCTAGAAATTACCTGACAAGAGTGATTTGGCTGATAACAGGCGCCTGTATCGGCACCTCCAGCGGCAGCGCTTGGCGCAAAACCACAGACATAAGGGTTGCCTGCTGGATTGGGATTACCTCCGCCACCAGTTGTATCAAGCGAGGCAGGCCCCCCACGAATCCAGCCGTAAAAATAGTCCCAACCTAATTGTGCAGGCGTTCCGTTTCCGGCCTGATTATTGTCAGGGCCGGCCAAATGGAATTTACCAAACATCGCACTTTCATAATTAGCCTGCTTTAATAACTTAGGTGTCGTCATGTCGTATGGCGACACCTGAGCATTAGCTAGGTCATAGGTTCCAAGAGCCGAGTAAATATTCGTTCGAAACGGGAAGCGCCCAACAAAAAAGGATGCTCGACCTGGCGAGCATTCGGGCATTGACCATGCATTACGAAAGCGCACCCCAGATTTGGCAACTACCGCCATGTTCGGCATATTTGGAGGGGTGGCACCACCGTAACCAAAAATCTGCATTTGGTCGATACCGACATCGTCCATTACTACAAATAGAATGTTGGGGGTTTGAGATGCAGAACTGCCGCCTCCACCACTACAAGAGCCAAGTAATAAGATGGCAATAGATATTGAAAATAAAACGAATAGATGTTTTTTCATAAACCAATGGGCTGAAGTATTTCGGAGCCGCATGGCTTGTGATCCTTATTCTACCCCGCCTAACATAAATCAAGCAATCATTACTGCATAAGGCTTTTGTTGGGCAAAAGTGAATATCAGGAGCAAAAAATCACCTCGAAATGAACTGACCCCTTTTAGTTGGATTGGCTATTCAACTTATGGGGCTCATTCGTTGTTTTCTCTACTTACGCGGAATATGGAGACTGGCTAGCAGAGAGCTCGCGATTCGAATCCTCCGTAGAGTTAGATTCCCACCATTACAGTATGGCTCTAAGCACTGGTATATTTAACTTTTATTGTTTAAAAACAATAACTTATGAATATTTTGCCAATTCATAATTGCCTTATGTGGGCTTATGTTGACTAAGTAATGCAATCGCATTACCATTAGTGACATGAATTCCCTTCTCACATTTCTAGAGGCGCGACCATGAATACTGCCGTACTCGAAGCTGAATCTACCCTCACAGATCGTTACCAAACTACCGTACCCGAGTCTATTCGCCAAGTCTTAAAACTCGGCAAGCGCGATAAGGTCCACTACGCTATTTTGGACAATGGAGATGTGCTGATGAGTCGCGGGCAAGAGGCTAGGTCTGATGATCCAGCGCTTGGAAACTTTCTTCATTTTTTATCTCAAGATCTCGCAGCACATCCCGAGCGTTTACAAGCGCTCGACAGTGCTTGGGTTGAGCGCTTGCAATCATTAGTAGGAAATGTGCAGTTTGATTTAGATGCACCCCTACCTGATGATGGGGCTTAATTATTTCCATACAGTCATCACCTCTCATCATTGCCGGCTGGACCATCTTCGCCCATCCTTTATTTCTTAATCAAGTTCAAGCACTAACCAATGACGTAGAAGCACTCAAGAAAAAGCATCCCACAACTTATCAAAACAAAAATGTAACTAAACGATTGGCTGCGATTTTAAAACTCGTCAATGAAGTCATTCCGCAAGATCCCACCCTCCCCGTATATCGACAAGGCAATACTCTTGGCGAAGATCATAAGCACTGGTTAAGAGCTAAGTTCTTTCAGCAGTATCGATTATTTTTTCGTTACCACGAGGCAAGCAAAATCATTGTCTACGCCTGGGTCAACGATGAGGATACTAAGCGTGCTTATGAAAGTAAGAATGATGCTTACCAAGTATTTTCTAAAATGCTGAAACAAGGTCACCCACCAGATGATTGGGAATCGCTTGTAAAAGAAGCTAACGCAAAATCACATCAACTTACTCGCACCAAATAATCCATTTACTGGATTGGGTGGGCATGACCCTTTCATGATGGTGCGACATTGCGACTTCAATGCGTGCAAACCTACCGTAAAAAATAGCTAGTGAGAAAAGAAGGTAAATTCCCTAGATGGTTACGTATATATAGGTAATAGAGAAACCAGAGTAGGCATGAGGCCCACGGCACGCGGGGCTTTATAGAAAATATCTATATAAATCAATAACGTACAGACTGTATGGCGGTGGACATAATCATCGCCTCTTATTGGCCGATAGCTGCCTGACGGCCAACCTTTAAAAGAGCAAACCGACCGACTTTTACACCCACTGAGAGAGCTGCCATATAAAGGCTAAAAAGTGCACACAAACAGACCCAAGAGAGTCTGAAAACAAAAAAGCCCCGCGTGCTGTGGGGCTCATTCGTTGTTTTCTCCATATGTGCGAAATATAGAGACTAGCTGGCGGAGAGGGTGGGATTCGAACCCACGGTAGGTTTGACCCTACGCTTGATTTCGAGTCAAGTACATTCGACCACTCTGCCACCTCTCCGAACCGAGAAATCATTATAGCCATCGATACATAAAGACATATAGGCAACGTTGACTGAAAAATGGCTAGCCAAAAGAGATCATTCTCCTTAAAATAGATATACATATACGTATATCTATTTTAAGGAGGTGAAACATGAATATTCAAATTTCAAAGTGGGGTAACAGCCTAGCGCTTAGGATTCCCGCTGCTTTCATCAAAGAAATCCAACTAAGGGATGGGGATAAGGTTGAGGCAACCCTATCTAAGGATGGCTCACTAATTATTAGGCCGCAAAAATTAGATCGCAAAGCAATTGCAGCAGATCTTAGAGCGTTTAGAGCTACTTTGAAGATGGGTAAATCAGTTATGGATGAAGTTCGCTCAGGGGCGCGCTACTAATGATTTATGTTGATACTAGTATTTTAGTGGCCTTATGCACAACAGAAGAAAAGAGTAACGCTGTTGATACATGGCATGAAAACAGTTCCGCAAAAATGATTTCATCTACTTGGGCGTTTACAGAATTCTCTAGCGCACTTAGCCTAAAGGTCAGAACCAATCAAATAACTGAAAAACAGAGTCGTGAAGCTTGGAAAAAATTTGACAGTCTTTGCCAAAACGATATTGAACTAATGTCCATTGAGAGCAAAACGTATTACTCCGCTGGAATTTTAGTTGTTGATAGCAAATCAAATCTCAGGGCTGGTGACGCACTTCATCTTGCCGCCGCAAAGCAATTCAAATCTAAATCTTTGGCAACTCTTGATAAAGTTTTAGCAAAAAATATTGCTAGAGTAAAAATTAAAGCCGTTTTAATTTAATTCGGCTTTAATATCTCTAAGCCACCCAAGTAAGGTTGTAGTGCCTTCGGAATAGCAATATTGCCATCTACTTGCTGCTTATTCTCAAGCAATGCGACCAATGCTCTGCCTACTGCAAGACCTGAACCATTTAAGGTATGCACCAATTCTGGTTTTCCTTGGCCCGCTTTAAATCTAGCCTGCATCCGTCTTGCCTGGAAATCGCCCATGCTGGAGCATGAGCTAATTTCTCTATAGGCTTTTTGTGAAGGCACCCAAACTTCTAAGTCATAAGTCTTGGTACTACCAAAACCCATATCGCCCGTGCAAAGCAATACTTTTCTGTAAGGTAACTCGAGTAATTCCAGAATACGCTCAGCGTGGCCCGTGAGCTCTTCCAAGGCTTGCATGGAATCTTCTGGCTTAGTGATTTGTACTAACTCAACTTTGTCAAACTGATGCTGACGAATCATGCCTCGGACATCACGACCATAGCTGCCGGCTTCTGAACGGAAACATGGCGTGTGAGCCACAAACTTCATTGGTAAGCTATCTGCGTTAACGATTTCGTCTCGGACTAAATTCGTTACAGGCACTTCAGCAGTTGGGATAAGGTAAAAGTTTTCAGTCTTCGCTTCACCGCCCTCGTCTTCACCGCCCATTTGACGGGGAACTTTAAATAGATCCTCTTCAAACTTCGGTAACTGACCAGTACCGCGCATAGAAGCAGCATTCACCATGTAAGGTGCATATACCTCTTGATAATGGTGATCTGTAGCATGCGTATCAATCATGAATTGCGCTAAGGCGCGGTGCAATCTGGCAATCGGCCCCTTGAGAACTACAAAGCGTGAGCCGCTAATCTTAGCCGCCACTTCAAAGTCCAAACCGAGTGGACCGCCGAGATCAACGTGATCTTTAATCTCAAAATCAAAAATAGGCTCTTCACCCCAACGCTTTACTTCTTTGTTTTCTGTTTCATCTTTTCCAGCAGGCACAGACTCATCTGGCAGATTCGGAATACCCATCAAGAAATCAGCAATCTCTGCTTGCAAGGTGCCCAATCTGGCTGCACCAGATTCCATATCAGCATTAACGCCTGCAACTTCAGCCATCTCGGCAGAGGCATCCTCACCCTTACCTTTTTTCATACCAATGGCTTTAGATAGCTGATTGCGCTTGGCTTGCAATTCTTCAGTACGGGTTTGCAAAGATTTACGCTCAGATTCCAAGGCATTGAATTTCTCAACGTCGAGTTGGAATTTGCGAGTCGCTAAACGTGCAGCAACTGCGGCGATATCTTTACGGAGTAATTGCGGATCAATCATGTGATGCTCTGTAGATTAGGGGTTCTAGGTTTTAGTTTTATACGGGCTCTAGTTTAAGCGCAAGACTTCGGCTCCGGCTGGCGGAGTGAAAGTAAAGCGATTGGCGGGCAAATTAACATTGAGTTGGATCTTATCCAGAGTGACTAGAACAACGCTACCCAGGCCATCAGTTAACTCTAGGGCTTTAGGCAAGCCACTGGCCATGCCAATCGAGATCTTTGTATAAGGCAAGTCATTTTTATTCTTGGCATTAGGATCTTTTTTAGGAATCAAAGCTACCCACTTCATTCCTAAGCGCTCTTCGCCCTCAACCAAATCAAAATGCTGTTCTAGTGAAGTCTCGCCAAACAGAATAGCTGCTGGTGTAGAAGCTAAGGCCTGCCCCGCTGGACGAAAAGTCGCCTGGTTTAAGTCCTTATCCCACAAAATTAGTTGCTTGCCATCGGCAATTAACTTTTGCTCGTAAGGCTTCTGCGTATCCCAGATAAAACGACCTGGACGCTGAAATACAAAATGACCCTGTGTCTGGCGCAGAACTTTTAAACCCTTATCTTGTGACTCGTTGGCCTTTGGTGCACGCAACTGTTGCTGCACAAAGTCGCCTTCAGCAGTCTTAGAGCTACGCACAAATTGACGTAACTGCTCTGATCCACTTTCGCTTTGGGAATGGGCTGCATTTGAAAACAGAATGGCTGTTCCAAGCAATACTGCAGATAAGAATCTTTGCAAAATAAATGCCTTACTCTGAAGGGCGATGAAGAATCTCGCGATTACCACCGTTACCCATCTTGGATACAAGTCCCGCTTTTTCCATATCCTCGAGTAGGCGTGCGGCACGGTTGTAACCAATGCGCAGGTGACGCTGTACTAGTGAAATCGATGGGCGTTTATTTTCTAGAACGATAGCAACGGCTTGATCGTAAAGCGGATCCGCTTCACCACCACCCTCGCCCGTCAATGCATCTACGTTGGATTCGACAGCACCTTCGAGCACGCCATCAATGTAATTGGCTTCGCCCTTCTCTTTGAGCCACTCCACTACGCGGTGAACCTCATCATCGGATACAAAGGCGCCATGTACGCGAACTGGCAGGCCGGTGCCCGGAGCCATATAGAGCATGTCACCCATACCGAGCAATGCTTCGGCGCCCTGCTGATCCAAAATCGTACGACTGTCGATCTTAGAGCTTACTTGGAATGAGATACGGGTTGGTACGTTGGCTTTAATCAAACCGGTAATGACGTCAACGCTTGGACGCTGTGTTGCTAATACCAAATGAATGCCTGCAGCACGAGCCTTTTGCGCAATACGGGCAATCAACTCTTCGATCTTCTTACCGGAGACCATCATCAAGTCAGCCAACTCATCGATCACGATGACGATGACTGGCGCTTTATAGATTGGCTCTGGATCATCTGGAGTTAAGCTAAATGGATTGGTGAGCTTCTCACCCTTTTCTTCCGCTTCCAGAATCTTTTTATTAAAGCCAGCTAGATTACGCACGCCAAACTTACTCATCAGTTTGTAGCGGCGTTCCATCTCATTTACCGCCCAGTTAAGTGCGTTGTAAGCCTGCTTCATATCCGTTACAACTGGGCACAACAAATGGGGGATCTTGTCGTAGATGGCCATCTCCAGCATCTTCGGATCAATCATGATCAAACGCACTTCATCAGGCTTAGCCTTAAAGAGCAGCGACAGAATCATGGCGTTAATACCAACTGATTTACCAGCACCCGTAGTACCCGCAACTAAACAGTGAGGCATCTTTGCTAAGTCAGCCACCATTGGACTGCCAGAGATATCTTTACCTAAGGCTAGAGTCAACAGGGAATGATTATCGTTATATACCTGTGAGGTCAGAATCTCTGACAAGTAAACCGACTGGCGCGTGGGATTTGGTAACTCCAAAGCCATACAAGTTTTGCCAGGAATAGTTTCTACAACACGCATACTGACAACACCTAGTGAGCGTGCTAAGTCACGTGAGAGGTTCACGATCTGACTACCCTTCACACCAATAGCTGGATCAATCTCGTAGCGAGTCACTACCGGGCCAGGATAGGCGGCAATCACTTTTACTTGAACATTAAACTCGGCTAACTTGCGTTCAATTAAGCGCGAAGTAAATTCCAGCACGTCAGCAGAGATAGTTTCTTTTGCTTCGGGTACTGGATCAAGCAATGCGAGCGGTGGTAATTCTGAATCTGGAATATCCACAAACAATGGCTGCTGTTTCTCGCGCTCTACACGAGCACTCTTCGGAATCTCAATTGGAGCACGTACGATTTGCACTGGCGCTGCAACCTCAACGCGTCCGCGGAACTCTTCTACAAACTCTTCACGCTCTTCAGCAGCAACTTCGCCTAACTTGCGGTCTTCCTCGCTGTCGCGACGTTCACGAATGCGGTGATAAGTCACCTCCAAGAAACGCCCTACTTTTTCAGCCACATCCAGCCAGGAGAAATGCAAGAACAAAGACAGGCCAGCACAAAGGCCAAATAGGAGCACCAGAGTGGAACCGGTAAATCCAAGAGACATTTGCAATGGATCACCAATCAGCTCACCCAAAATACCGCCAGGAGGTCTAGGGAGCTCCCAGGACAGCGAATGCATGCGTATGGACTCCAATCCCATGCTGCATACCAGAGTCAGTCCAAAGCCTAACCAACGCATTAGCAGAGAGTCTGGCTTAGCATCTGGATCTGGTGGCAAAGGTATGCTCCAAAGCTCGCGCCAGCCATTTAAGACGCGGCGCCCAAAGAGAGCAACCCACCAAAAGGCAGAAATACCAAAGATATACAGCATTAAATCGGCTAAATAGGCCCCAAAACGACCCCCCAGGTTCTTGGGAGCCTCAAAACTGGCATGGGACCAGGCTGGATCAGCCTTGGAATAGGTCAGCAAAATGGCAAATAAGCCCAGGCACAAGCCAAGAGAGATAAACCAACGAGCCTCTAATAAGAGGCGGGGCATCCTGCCCTGCGGGCCGTTCTCTGGGGGCTGGGAGCTCATTGGAGCCTTGGACTTCGGGTATGCGGTTCTTGCCATGTTCTACCGATTGTAATCAAGCAAATCTATAATTTGAATATGACTACAAATACCCCAAAACACTCCAAAGTTCTGATCCTCGGATCCGGCCCTGCTGGCTATACAGCAGCCGTCTACGCAGCCCGAGCCAATTTAAACCCCACCCTCATCACTGGCCTAGCTCAGGGCGGTCAATTAATGACCACTACTGACGTCGAAAACTGGCCTGCGGATGCCGATGGCGTTCAAGGCCCAGAACTCATGGAGCGTTTCTTAAAGCATGCCGAACGCTTTAATACTGAAATCATTTTTGACCATATTCATACGGCAGCCCTAAAAGAAAAACCAATTCGCTTAGTTGGCGACTCTGGAACCTATACCTGCGATGCCTTGATTATTTCCACTGGCGCTTCTGCTCAATATATTGGCTTACCCAGTGAGGAAGCCTTTATGGGTCGCGGCGTTTCTGGTTGTGCAACTTGCGATGGCTTCTTCTACCGTAATCAAGATGTTTGTGTAGTCGGTGGTGGTAATACTGCAGTTGAAGAAGCACTATACCTCACCGGCATTGCTAAAAAAGTAACCGTGATTCATCGTCGCGATAAGTTCCGTGCTGAACCAATCTTGAATGATCGCCTCATGGCAAAAGTTGCTGAAGGCAAAGTGGTACTGAAACTGAACTCTACTCTCGAAGAAGTTCTGGGCGATGAAAAAGGCGTTACTGGCGTACGCATCAAGAAACAAGACGGCAGCACTGAAGACCTTGCTGTAACCGGTGCCTTTATTGCTATTGGTCACAAGCCAAATACCGAGCTCTTTGTTGGTCAGCTCGATATGAACAATGGCTACCTCAAGACCCATTCAGGCCTTGAAGGCAATGCCACTGCTACTAATATCCCTGGCGTGTTTGCTGCTGGCGATGTGCAAGACCATATCTACCGTCAAGCGATTACCAGTGCTGGCACAGGCTGTATGGCCGCATTGGATGCGCAGCGTTACTTGGAAACATTGGAGTAAGTTTTATTTGCCTAGAACTTTAAATAAGTATGAAATAAAAAAACGCCTAGCATTGCTAGGCGTTTTGTTTGCTGCAGTCTGATTGCTACTGCATTTAATGACTACTCATTACTTAACGAGAGGCCATTGGCAAGAGTGGCACGATGAGTAATGCCACGATATTGATGATCTTAATGAGTGGGTTAACGGCAGGGCCCGCAGTATCTTTGTAAGGGTCGCCAACGGTATCGCCAGTCACTGCCGCTTTGTGAGCTTCAGAACCTTTGCCGCCGAAGTGACCTTCTTCGATATATTTCTTGGCGTTATCCCAAGCACCACCACCGGTACACATCGAGATCGCTACGAATAGGCCAGTCACGATAGTTCCCATGAGCAAACCACCCAATGCTGCAGGTCCTAACAAGAGACCAACTACAACTGGGGCTACTACTGGCAAGAGGGAAGGAACGATCATCTCTTTAATAGCTGCAGAAGTCAGCATATCGACAGCTTTGCCGTACTCTGGCTTTGCAGTGCCTTCCATGATTCCAGGGATATCACGGAACTGACGGCGCACCTCTTCTACTACCGCGCCAGCGCAACGACCTACTGCTTCCATCGCCATCGCACCAAACAAGTAAGGAATCATGCCGCCAATAAAGAGGCCAATGATGACCATGTGATTGGACAAGTCAAAAGACACTTGTTGGCCCATACCCTCTAAAGCATGGGTGTAGTCAGCAAAGAGTACGAGCGATGCCAAACCAGCTGAACCAATTGCATAGCCTTTAGTAACTGCTTTAGTAGTGTTGCCAACCGCATCCAATGGATCGGTAATATCGCGAACAGATTGTGGCAAGCCTGCCATCTCTGCAATACCACCAGCATTATCTGTAATTGGGCCATATGCATCAAGCGCAACCACAATACCTGCCATGGACAACATGGCTGTTGCTGCAATTGCAATGCCATATAAACCAGCCAACCAATACGCTGCAAAAATCGCCGCACAAACAAAGAGAACTGGATAAGCAGTTGACTTCATCGAAATACCTAAGCCAGCAATGATGTTGGTACCGTGACCTTTGGTTGAAGCTTCAGCAATATGTTGCACTGGCTTGAACTGGGTACCGGTGTAGTACTCGGTAATCCATACCAAACCTGCTGTAAGCAACAAGCCCACTACGGTTGAACCAAACAAACGCCATTGGCTGCCAGGGATACCTAATGCATCATCCGGCATGATGAAGTTGGTTACAAAGTAGAAAGCAATCAATGACAAACCACCAGCAATGATCAACCCCTTATACAAAGCAGGCATCACATTTTTCATACCAGGTGTTGCTTTTACAAATGAGCAACCAATGATGGAGGCAATGATAGAAACGCCACCTAGTACTAGTGGATAAATAATTGCTGCGACTGGCGCACTAGAAACCATTAATGATCCCAGTACCATTGTTGCAATCAACGTTACCGCATAGGTTTCAAATAAGTCTGCTGCCATACCTGCGCAGTCACCAACGTTATCGCCAACGTTATCGGCAATCACCGCGGGATTGCGTGGATCATCTTCCGGAATGCCAGCTTCAACCTTGCCAACTAGGTCAGCGCCAACGTCTGCACCCTTAGTAAAGATGCCACCACCCAAACGGGCAAAGATCGAAATTAAAGAAGAACCAAATGCCAAACCGATTAGGGGATGTAATACAGAAGAGAGATCTTGTCCAGCGCCAATCGATACAAGGAACATAAAGAATAGGCCAACGCCCAAGAGTCCAAGGCCAACTACCAACATGCCGGTAATTGCACCGCCTTTGAATGCCACATTGAGCGCTTCGTTCATCCCCTTGGTTGCTGCTTCCGCTGTCCGTACGTTTGCACGTACTGAGACATTCATACCAATAAAGCCACAAGCACCAGAAAGCACTGCACCGATGACAAATCCAATCGCGGTTGCAAAATCAAGGAAGAGCGCCATGAGAATGGTCAGAACCACCCCAACCACGGCAATCGTTTTATATTGGCGTGACAAATACGCTGCCGCACCCTGCTGAATCGCCTCGGCAATTTCTTGCATTTTGGCGTTGCCCGTACTCTGCCTCAAAATCCAGCCGCGCATCACAAAACCATAAATCACGGCGAGAACACCGCACGCTAAGGCAAAATACAAGCCTAAAGTGACATTACTCATGCTTGAACTCCCTAAAGTTAATCATTTGTTAATCTTTATTGTTTTGCATAACTCCACTTAGGTAGACCTGGTTTGCGAAAGCTTTAAACTATGGTCTTTAAGCTGTACCAGTATGTAACAGAATCACCCCTGCCACCCCTTGATAGGATCAGGGTATTTACTAATCACTATTCGGAGTATTTATGAGTCTCGAAAAAGTCAAGCCAGGTAAAAAGATCCCTGAAAGCTTCAACGTCATTATTGAAATCCCAATGAACGCTGATCCAGTGAAGTATGAAGTGGATAAAGAGTCTGGCGCAATTTTCGTTGACCGTTTTATGGGTACTGCAATGCACTATCCATGTAACTACGGATACATCAATAAAACGATTGCTGGTGATGGCGACCCCGTTGATGTTCTCGTGATTACTCCATTCCCACTCATTCCAGGTGTAGTTGTAAGCTGCCGTGCAATTGGCATCCTACAAATGGAAGATGAGGCTGGTCAAGACGCTAAATTATTGGCCGTTCCAGAAGACAAAATTTTGCCTATCTATACACACTGGCAAAAACCTGAAGACATGAACCCATTGCGCTTGAATCAAATTCAACACTTCTTCGAGCACTATAAAGATCTCGAAAAAGGCAAATGGGTAAAAGTTAAAGGCTGGGGTGGCGTTGCTGATGCTCATAAAGAAATTCTTGAAGGCATTGAGCGCTATAACAAAGAGAACAAGTAATTTTTTTTATTGAAAAGGCTTTGTGATTCGGAGTGAGCGCGCAGAAAGTTGCCTTAGCCCAAATCAACCCATTACTGGGTGATTTGGCTGGCAACGCGCAACTTATTCACAAAGCCGCTTTAGATGCCTACTCTCAAGGCGCCAAACTCGTAGTCACCCCGGAGCTCTCGCTTACCGGCTACCCCCCAGAAGACTTACTCCTCCGCCCTGCTTTTATTGAAGCGGCGCAATTACAGCTAGAACTCTTGATGAAAGAGCTAGCTCAGCATGCTGATCTGACAGTGATCGTCGGTCATCCTAAGCAAACATCCGCAGGTTTGCAAAACTACGCATCTGTTTTACGAAACGGCAAGGTCATTGCGGGCTACGCAAAACAAGAATTACCTAACCATGAAGTATTTGACGAAGTTCGCTACTTCGTGCCTGGTAATCAAGCTTGTGTTTTTGAATGCGAAGGTGTTCGCTATGGATTGATCTTGTGTGAAGATGCCTGGCATGCAGGTCCCGCCAAACAATCTCATGCTGCTGGCGCACAAGTATTGTTAGTCCCCAACGCCTCTCCTTACCACCTCCAAAAAGAAGCCTTGCGTATTGAAGTGCTCCGTGGGCATATTGCACAAACCAAAATGCCACTGGTTTACGTCAACGCTGTTGGCGGTCAGGATGAATTGGTTTTTGATGGCGGCTCATTTGCATTAAATAGTGATGGCAAAGTCGTGATGGCCATGCCTCAGTTTGAAACCGGTCTAGGCCTTGTTACAGTGACAGCATCTGGCGAGCTAGAAAAAGGTTTGATCACCCCACCCCAATCCGTTGAGGCACAGGCCTATCAAGCGCTGGTTTTGGGTGTACGTGACTATGTCACTAAAAATCTCTTCCCTGGCGTGATTATTGGCCTATCCGGCGGTGTAGATTCAGCCCTGGTATTGGCAATTGCCGTGGATGCCTTGGGTGCTGACAAGGTACGCACCGTCATGATGGCCTCTCGCTATACCGCCGATATCTCTTGGATCGATGCACGGGAGATGGCCCAGAACTTAGGCGTGCAATACGACGAGATTCCGATTAGTGGACCAGTAGATGCTTTAGAAGCTTCTCTCGCAGAGCAATTCAAAGGTTTAACAGTAGACGCTACCGAAGAGAATATTCAGGCACGCGTTCGTGGCACTCTGCTGATGGCCCTATCTAATAAAACAGGTCGACTTGTTTTGACTACCGGCAACAAGAGTGAAATGGCAGTCGGCTACTGCACACTCTATGGCGATATGGCGGGTGGCTTTGCAGTCATTAAAGATATCGCCAAGACTTTGGTGTATCGCCTATGCGCCTATCGCAACAGTATTACGCCAGTGATTCCGGAGCGAATTCTGACCCGCGAACCTTCGGCAGAGTTACGTCCAGACCAAAAAGATCAAGATAGCCTGCCCTCTTATGAAGTGCTGGATGGCATTGTTGAGCGCTATATGGAGCAAAACCAATCGATTGCCCAGATCATTGCCGCAGGCTTTGATGCCGAGAGCGTAGAAAAAGTAACCCGCTTAATCAAGCTTAATGAATATAAGCGTCGCCAAGCCCCACCGGGAGTCCGTGTAACCACTCGTGCCTTTGGCCGCGATTGGCGCTACCCCATTACCTCCCAATTTAGAGCCTAGAACGTTCAGCGGGTCGATTTTTGGTATTTCAGAGCAGATCTAGGTATGATTAGTGCATTAGGGAGAACACATGAAATTAATTACATCCATCATTAAGCCGTTCAAACTCGATGAAGTTCGTGAGTCATTGGCAGAAGTCGGTGTTACAGGTCTGACCGTTACTGAAGTTAAGGGCTTTGGCCGTCAAAAAGGCCATACTGAACTCTATCGTGGCGCTGAGTATGTAGTCGACTTTTTACCTAAAGTAAAAGTAGAAGCCGTGGTCTCTGATGACCGTGTTGAAGCTGCTATTGAGGCAATCACTAAAGCTGCACGCACCGGCAAGATTGGTGATGGCAAGATTTTCGTGACTGCAGTAGAGCAAGTGATTCGTATTCGTACGGGTGAAACCGATAACGCAGCAGTATGAAAATAGATTTAACGTAACGTACTAATCCAGCGGCTTAACAAGCCGCTGTTTTTATTTGGATTAACGCAGTTGAGAGTCTGTAGAGACTGATGGAGCTGCAGGCTGAATAATTTCAGCCTGCTCCAAAATGATTGTCTTGCTACTAGTATTACCAATGCGAACCTTCGCGCCCTGGTAATACAAATCTACTTGATTTAGACCACCAGTGAGCACCTTCAATGGTGGCTTGCCATAAACACTCGCACCCACTCCTGGCTCTAGCATTTTGTTCTGGGTCTTACCGGTAGCATCCACCACACATACTGTTTGAGCAGTCTTTGATTGCAGATAAACCATATCACCGGCTTTTTTAGGGGCATCTGGCTTGTAATTGATTACAGAGGCATCTGCAGGCGGACATTCAGCTGAGGCAGCTACCGCGACCGGAACAGGCTCTGAGACCGGAGCGGCAGCAGGCTTCGCATCTGCTGCTGACTCTACTGCTGGCGGAGGCTCTGGAACCACCTCTTGAATGACAACTACCTCTTCCTTGACAGGTTCCGGAAAAAATAACGGCCTTAGGTTCACTACAGAAAATATTACTGCCGCACCAATTGCTAGGAGTAAGAATATTTTCTTTTTTGGATCTACGGATACTTTTGACTTTACGCCGTAATCAATAGCCGTTTGTGTAATCTTGCTGGCAATAGTTTTTTCAGATGTCGGCTCTGCAACTTTTTCTACCGTTGCAGGACTAGCCTCTTTTTCTTCTGATTGTGTATTAGTTACTTTGACAGACTTTGCTTTTTTCTCTACCGCAGGGGCTTTTGCCTCAACCTGCAATTGCTCTTCCACTTCAACTGCTTTAGCGGGCTGAACAACGCCAGAGAAATCAAATGCATCTTCTGGCGTGAGCTTTAATAAGCCAGCCACTTTTTTTGCTGCCGTGAACTTCACTTGAGCGCCATAAAAACTACTGCTCTCACCATTCTCAATCTGCTCAATTTGACGAACAGAGAGACATGCCATGCCAGACAAATCTTTCGTGCTTAAACCCTGGCTTTCTCTAGCCTTGGTAAATGCTTCTTTGAGAATCTCCGGAAGTTTGACTGGCTTGTTCACTGAGCTATAACCGTCTTATAAGTATTTGATACTTTTAATAGTAATCCCAAAATGGTACATGGGTAATTAGCCACAAAGCTAATTATTTAAAGGATGATTTTCGAGGTTAGATTCAAGATACTTTTTAACCAGCACTTGCAAGGAATCTGCATGCATTTTGTCCATCACCCTAGCCTTATGAACCTTAATTGTGACATCGGTAGTTCCAAGCTTGACGGCGATATCCTTGTTTAACAACCCTTTAACAAGCCACCCACATACTTCGCGCTCTCTTGGAGTGAGGCTCTCATAATCCTTTTTGGCTTCCACATCTAGCGAAACACGCTTTAGCTGACGGCTATCAAAATCAACTGCATCAGCAACTGCCTTTAAGAGCTCTTCTAAATTAAATGGCTTGAATAAGAAATCCAATGCTCCCTTCTTCAAACCCTGAACGATTTGATGGGGATGGCTTTGGCCACTAACGAAAATGATCGGGGTCTTACGACCAAGCATGAGGAGCTTTTCTTGCAAATCAAGCCCTGTCATATCCGGCATCTGCATATCTAACAGAATGACTGCTGGCGAGACTGGCACAGACTTTTCTAAGAAAACGGCCGCAGAAGCATAGTCTTCTACCAGATAACCCAATTCCCGCAGCATTCTCGAAAGAGAAATACGCATGGACTCATCATCATCAATTAGGTATATGTGGCCGACTTTAGTCATTGAATTCAAAGGAAAAAGTAATAGATGAATAAATGTAATGCAGTGTCTTTTACTAAGCTATTAGCTATCAAGCTAATATTTACACTTAAATCAATGATTTCATTAACATTTTGTGTTGCAGTGCAATATTTATAATGTGCCCCCTAACCTTCACTAATCCACTCTTTCGATTTGGGCACCCTGAAGGACATCTCACGGCACAATAGAGCCTTTCGACACAAACCTTTTCTGGAGTAATAAGCATGAAACGCCTTAATGAACGCTCGCGCATGGTCACCGAAGGGGTCGCTCGCGCACCTAATCGTTCGATGTATTACGCAATGGGTTACGAAGAAAAGGATTTCGTAAAGCCGATGGTTGGCGTTGCGAATGGCCACTCCACTATTACCCCTTGTAATAGTGGATTACAAAAATTAGCCGATGCTGCTGTTGAAGCTCTAGAAGCGGCCGGTGCAAAAGCACAAGTATTTGGCACACCAACTGTTTCTGATGGCATCGGCATGGGCACTGAGGGCATGAAGTACTCCCTGGTGTCACGTGAAGTGATTGCTGACAGTATTGAAGTTTGTGTCAACGGTCTTTGGCAAGATGGCGTAGTAGTTATTGGTGGTTGCGATAAAAATATGCCTGGTGGCATGATGGCTTTAGCCCGCACAAATGTGCCCGGCATCTATGTCTATGGTGGCACGATTAAACCGGGTCATTACAAGGGCAAAGAACTCAATATTGTTTCTGCATTTGAAGCGGTTGGCGAATTTACTTCCGGTCGATTGAGTGAGGAAGATTTAAAAGGCGTGGAGCAGCACGCTTGCCCAGGCA
Organism: Polynucleobacter sp. MG-28-Ekke-A2; assembly: GCF_035012985.1. Lineage (NCBI taxonomy): Bacteria > Pseudomonadati > Pseudomonadota > Betaproteobacteria > Burkholderiales > Burkholderiaceae > Polynucleobacter > Polynucleobacter sp. MG-28-Ekke-A2. Next base: position 21,152 of record NZ_JAYGQU010000020.1, read on the forward strand.
GCGGTTCTTGTGGCGGTATGTACACTGCGAACACAATGAGCTCTTCGTTTGAGGCTTTGGGCATGAGCTTGCCCTACTCTTCTACGATGGCTAACGTAGATGCCGAGAAAGTAGCCAGCGCTGCAGAATCAGCCCGCGTCCTGGTTGAGGCAGTCAAAAATAATCTACGTCCACGCGACATCATTACTAAGAAATCGATTGAGAACGCGGTTAGCGTAATCATGGCAGTTGGCGGATCAACTAATGCCGTATTGCATTTCTTGGCTATTACTAGTGCCGCTGAAATCGATTGGACTATCGATGACTTCGAGCGTATTCGTAAACGCGTTCCTGTGATCGTCGATATGAAACCATCTGGCACTTACCTTGCAACAGATTTACATCAAGCCGGCGGTATTCCACAAGTAATGAAGATTTTGCTTGATGGCGGATTACTCCACGGTGACTGCATGACCATTACCGGCAAAACAATCGCCGAAGTGCTAAAAGATGTTCCGTCAGTACCGCGCGCTGATCAAAAAGTGATTCGCACCTTAGACAATCCTTTGTACAAACAAGGTCACTTGGCAATTTTGAAGGGTAATATCTCTCCAGAAGGTTGCGTCGCCAAGATTACTGGTCTCAAGAATCCATCGATCACTGGTCCAGCCCGTGTGTTTGATTCTGAAGACGATGCCATGGCAGCCATCATGGCCCAGAAGATCAAAGATGGTGACATCGTTGTGATTCGTTATGAAGGCCCTAAAGGCGGCCCAGGGATGCGTGAGATGCTTGCCCCAACCTCTGCTCTTGTAGGGCAAGGTCTAGGTGAGTCTGTAGGCCTCATCACTGATGGCCGCTTCTCTGGTGGCACCTGGGGTATGGTTGTGGGTCACGTAGCTCCTGAAGCCTACGTAGGCGGCACAATTGCCCTCATTCATGAAGGTGACTCGGTAACGATTGATGCCCATCAACTACTGATTCAATTGAACGTTGATGAAGCAGAAATTGCCAAGCGTCGCGCAGCTTGGGTGCAACCTAAGCCTCGCTACACTCGTGGCTTATTAGCAAAATACGCTCGCCTTGCAAGCACTGCAAGTAAAGGTGCGGTAACTGACTTGAACTTGGGTGACTAAGTTCATTAAGTAAAAGCCTTCAAAGAAAAAGCCCCCAGATAAAACTAGGGGCTTTTTTATTGCCACTACCGCCTAATTTAATGACTTAGTGCTTCATAGCTCCAGCGCCCATTGCATTAACTGGCATCTTGACCTCAACATCACCTGCCTTAGCAAACTTCAGCTTCACGGGAACGGTTTCACCTGCAGCTAATGGAGCTTTGATGTTGATAAACATTAAGTGCAAGCCGCCAGGTTTTAATTCAACAGCGCCACCTGCTGGCACAGTAATATCTTTTACCTGACGCATCTTCATAACATTGCCCTCCATTGCCATCTCGTGGAGCTGCACTTCACCTGCAACAGGTGAGCTAGCAGAGATCAATTGATCAGCAGCGCCTTTATTTTCAATCTTCATAAAGCCACCGGCTACCTGCTGACCGGGAACTGTAGCACGGGTATAAGCATCTTCAATTTTGATAGCGTTAGTAGTGACGGTTTTGGAAACGTTTTGCGCCCATGTCGTCCCTACGAAAGCCATCCCCGCAACGGCACACAGTGTTACTAATAGTTTTGTCTTCATTTACATTCTCCCGGTAATTGATAAGCGATACATTTAATTATGGTTTAACCATCAAAGCATTTTGTAATTGCTGAAAGTCTACTAAGCCTGTTTTTCTGGTAGCTTTACCATTTTTATCGATCACTATGGTTGTCGGTGTTTCGCCATGCCATTTAGGATCGATTTCATAGCGCAGGCGCTCATCAAAAGGCGCTGCTACATAATAATTATTGGCTTTTTCTAGATTTGCTTTGCTCAACATTTTTTTCATCGACTCGATTGATACATCATCAACCTGAATAAAAACTACTTTAGCGCTTGGATTGTTTTTGATAAAAAGACCCCACTGCGGCATCTCTTTAACGCAGGATGGGCAAGTCACCCCCCAAAAATTAATAGCCAGAGGTCCACCATTTGCGGCTTTGATGATGGATTTCCAATCTCCCACCTGATAAGGCTTCAAAGAAACTGGATCAGCGAAGGCAAACCCAGTCATTGAGAGAGTGAGAATAAAAATAAGCCAATATTTTTTCATTGCTTTTGTCCAATATTGATGAGTTGGTATCCATCATTACGCGTAAGCCAGGATAAAAATACTTGATTCCCTTGAGCTAGCAACAAGGGATGGTCACTGTACCCTGCTGTACTAGATAGTATTTTAGGAATTGCCCAAGTTTTTCCATCATCGCTAGATTCTTTTAAATATACGGATGATTGCACGCCATCAAACTCCTTCCATACCAACCAAACTTGCTGGCCCAATGCCAATAGATATGGCCTGGATACATTGGCAGTTTCAGCGCCTATGCGAGTAGGCTTGGAATAGGTGGCACCTTGGTTGGTGGAATTGGCATAAAAGACTCCAGAGCGCTTACTGCCTTGGGTATACCAAGCCACATGGAATGTACCGGTGTTTGATACTGCTATGGATGGTCCATGATGCGGGCAGGCATCCGTTTTCCAGTTGTCATCAGCCACCTTACGGATTGGTCCTGCACCTGAAGCAGAAATCACTTGGCTGGCCTGATCCCGAATGCCTCCAGGAAATATTGCTCTATACGCTAGCACTGGGTTGTCTTTTGGATCAAGGCTGCCACCAATGCGACAACACTCACAACTACTCTCATTAGCAAAGCGTTCTACCTGAAAGCTTTTGCCGCCATCCTGAGAAAAAGAATAGGCAATTGAGCCGCCAAGACGATTTTGTCCACCCTGCTTTGCTGCAGAAACTAAACGCTTATCGATCCAAGAGATAAAAATATCGCCATTTGGCTTGATCAGAACCGATGGAAAGCGCTGACTGGAGCCATCATTTACTAAGGACACTGCTTTGGTGAATGTGTTTGCCCCATCGGTCGATCTAGCAGTATTGATTTGCGCATTCCAGTTTGCATCTTTGAAAAATGCATATGCCAAAAAGACATCCCCTTGTTTATCAGCAACAATTTGTGGACGTGCATCAGCGCCAGCATCTAATGATTTACCGTGCTCAGCAATTTTGACTGCTGGTGAAAATATTTTTCCTAAATCAGAAGACTGCGCAACTGAGACCACGCCACTCGCGGTCCATACCAGCAATAGCCTTCCATCCTGCGTAAAAAATGGGGTTGCAGCATTGGCACACTCCAACCCAATTCCCTGGCAAACACTGCTCACTTTTGCTGGATTTGCACCGGCCATATGCGATGAATGATCCATTTGCGTTTGAGCTTGTGCAGCAAAGCTCAGCACTCCCGAAAGAAGCGCTCCGAGCAATACGAATCGATTAAAAGAGTATGGGGTCGAATTCATAATTAGAAGATGATACGTGCACCGACAGTAATGCTCTGTGGTTGCCCGGCGATATAACTTCCTTGACTAGTTCCCGTACCGTAAGTGATGTAGCTTCGATTGAACATATTGATCACACTGGCAAATACTGAGGCTTCTGGCGTTAATTGATGGTTCACCTTTAAACCAACAACTGCATAGGAAGGAACTGGTAAGGTGTGCGCGCCATCCAACCAAGAATTACCAATATAACGAACATTGGCTGTCAGACTGGTCTTTGGAAGCGGCATATAGGTCACTCCTGCATAACCCATGTTTTGTGGCACACCGCCAACCTGAGATCCAATTGGATTTAAGGATGCACTAACCCCCGAGCCAATCCAAGTAAGAATGGTGTTCGTATGGGTATATGTACCATCAACAGCCCACTGAGTATTGAGATCATGATGTGCCTGTACCTCAAGCCCACGACTTTGAAGATTCTGATTATTGCCGTACAAGCTAAATGTTTGGCCATTAGCTCCGGTACAAACTGAGATTGGACAACCTGCAGCAGCAGCTTGTGCCTGAGAAACATTGGGTGCATAAACTGCGTTTTTTACATTCGCATTAAAGCCCGTGATCTGCACAAAGCCCGCATTCCAACGATAGTCAGTCCCTAGTTCATAGCCAGTCATGTTCTCGGGGCTCAGCAATGGATTGGCCAGGCTAACGCTCGTTGAATTTCCATAAGTACGAAGCGTGTTGTTCAAACCAGGCGCATGGAAACCCTGATAGGCCGCCCCCCTAAAGTCCCACTCCTCAGTAGCCTGTAATAACAAGCCCAGATTAGGGCTGAACTTATATGCAGTTTGATTAGGGACATTGGTGTAATTTTGAACACCATTTGCACCTGCGATCCAATAGGTTGGGGTCTGGCTTTGCCATTGATCCTCTCGAAGTGAGAGAGTAGCTTGCAATGGGATGGCATCTGTTTTAGCCTTCATTTGCGCCATCACACCATAAAACTGTTGCTGACCTTTTGCGTAATCAGAAGAGGTAACCACTCCATTTGCATATCCAGCAGCAGAACTAAAGGAATTCGTTAAATTCTGTGCAGCTACCTGTCTTCCATCAACACTTACTACTACCTGATTAATAGTTTGATCCTTTAAGTCATGGGTATATTGCGCAGATGCCCCTAGCGTTGAATAAGGATCGTTATAGTTGGCACTAATATAAGCTGGTGTTGCACCGCTATTACTGACATTTTGCTGCCACAGAGTGGTGTTTTCGTAAAAAGCATTTACCTGAACCTTTTGCGCTGCGCTCAAACGCGTAGTTGCTCCTCCAGAAAAAGTAGTTTCTTGAGTTGTCTTGGTAGCAAAGTTATATCCACCAGATGGTAGATTTTGCATATTGTGGGAACCAAGATTAAAAAAAGCATCCGTATCAGAACTTAATTTCAAGGCTCCTTGAAGTCGGTAATTTGCACTGTTAGCGCTTTCAGGACCCATCCCAGGCAATAGAGGTGCTGACTGCCCTGCTCTATTCTTTGCTGGATAGACTGTTGCCGGAGAAATAGTAGGCTGGTTAATATAACCATCCGTATTAAAGTAGTCCGCAGATGCTCGTAGCTTTAATACGTCATTTACTGCCACTTCTTTTGAAGCAGCCACATTGCTTGTATTGTATGAACCATAACTGGCAGACACTTCGCCTTTGTTATCGTTAATGGGCTTGGTAGTGATGTTGATTAAACCACCCATGCCATAGTTGCCATAAAGATTGGAGACGCCACCGCGAACCAGTTCTACATCCTGCACTGCTGAGAGGGGGACAAGATTCCATTGAATGGTTCCATACATAGCGTCGTTTGCAGGCAGTCCATCGATCAATGCCAGAGTCCGCGCAGCACCAAGACCACGGACATTCAAACTCTGACCGGTGGGGTCCTTTTCATAATACGGTTGATCATTTAAAAATACACTTGCTTGATTCTTTAAGACCTGGTCAACCGTCATTTCCGGGACGTTTTGAATATCTTCATTCGTCAAAATAGAAGTGTTTTGAGTCATGTCCTTTAGCTCGGTACCAGAGCGAGTGGCACTAACAACCACATCACCTATTTTTTGACCGTAGTCGGGTGGCTGCGCAATTTGTGCTTGCGCGTTGATTAGTACAGACCCAAATAGCACACCCACGCATACGCTGATTTTCTTTTGCTGAAATAACATTTACTGCTCCACTGAACAATACGACAACGTATTGATTAAATCGTTGCCAACTACATAGCTAGGCTATGCCCTAATTTGATTAGGCTTGTACTGGTGGAGCTGCTGAAGGCGGGGTTATCCAAACAGCAAGTGGTTTGGGTGATTGGTAGAAAAGCTGAGGCAGCAAAGCGAAAGTCTGCGGAGCTTCAAATCTGAGATTAGTGTTGAATGCCGGAGTGATAACGCTCTGCGCTACACAATACGGGCAAGGCTTCATTTGATTGGCAACGTCTTTCCCGTCATCTTGAACATCGATTTGCATCTTGCTGCCATCGACAGAACAAATCTCCATTGCAAAACCTTCGCCATGCTTAGCCACTGAAACCGCTTGAGATGCGGCTGGCGCCAGCGCGCTCATTGCGATTGCTAAGGCAGCAATCCAGTGAACGAAGCGGTTTTTGGAGGAACTCATGATGGAGGAATTCTATCTGATTTTCCCCAACCTCATCTTGGATTTGCCCTCGTATTGGTGCAGGCAATAAAAAAGGGTCCGAAGACCCTTTTTTATTAGGCTTTAAACCTAACTTACATAGCAGCAGAACGCTCGATGAGTTTGCGACGCATTGGACGCAATACAAACCAAGCCAAGATTGCAGCGGTACCGTTCAAGATACTAGCAACCCAGAATACCGCTTCCCAACCACCAGTAGTGGCTACCAATACGCTAGACAGTGGCACTAACAATGAAGCAGTACCTTTTGCTGTGTAGAGGAGACCTGCATTACCGGCAGCGTAAGTTGATCCAAATGTATCGGCGTTGGTTGATGGGAACAAGCTGTAAATCTCACCCCATGCAAAGAACACCAAACCAGTTAACAGCACAAACATGACCGGGTCATGACCGAGGTAGTACAAACCAAGAATACCTACGCACTCAAAAGAGAAGCAAAGGGTCATAGTTTGTTCGCGACCAATCTTGTCTGATACCCAACCAAAGAAAGGACGGGTTAAGCCGTTCAAAACACGATCAATGGTTAATGCAAAAGTCAGAGCTGGCAATGCTAGACCTAACAAGCTCACCGTTACGCCAGCAACTTGGAAGTCTTTAGCGATTGGAGCCAATTGAGCAGTTGCCATCAAGCCACCCGCAGCAACCATCACGAACATGAGGTACATGATCCAGAACACTGGTTGCTTAACCATTTCCATTGGACGGAAATCTTTACGAGTCTGCGCAACAGCAGCCTTAACTGCAGTAATAGCACTCTTAATTGGCTTGGAAAGGAATAGACTTAACAAGACAACGATTGCGCCTTGACCAATACCAAAGAACCAGAAAGTTTCTTGATAGCCTTGTTCAGCAATCATTTTTGCAATTGGAATTACGGTTAATGCAGAGCCCGCACCAAAGCCCGCAGCTGTAATACCTGCAGCCAAACCACGACGATCTGGGAACCATTTAAGCGCATTACCTACGCAAGTACCGTAAACAGCGCCAGCGCCAACACCGCTAACTGCAGCAGCCGCGTAGAGCATAGTTAGTGTGTCTGCATGGGAATTCATGATCCAGCCAAGACCGCACAAAAGACCGCCAACAAAAACCACTGGGCGAGGGCCAAATTTATCTACGAGATAACCTTCGATTGGTACCAACCAAGTTTCAGTCAATACGAAAATAGTGAACGCAACTTGGATCGCTGCGCGACCCCAACCAAACTTAGCGTCGATTGGGTTTACAAACAAAGTCCAACCGTATTGCAAGTTTGCAATCATCGACATACAAACAACGCCGATTAGTAGCTGAAACCAACGACCTCCTAAAGGTCCTGCAGTTTTCTCGCCGCTCATCCTGAATCTCCTATTTTTTACTTTTTTATAAATACTCATCACGCCCAAAAATTTGGGTTATTTGATTTTTAAGCATTTACACATTGGAATACTTGACACTAATCAAGATTCACTCAAATCCCCACTAGTGATTACCCTTGCCTTAAACCTATGAAATATAAGCTTTACAAGGGCAAATCAATAGATGTGCGGATCTACAGACGAGTGACGACAGAAAGCAAAAAAGCCACCCGAATGAACTGACCCCCAGTAGTTGGACAGTTTAGTTAGGTTAGCACGAGGGATTGAGTTCGGTATTGCACCGGGCTTAATCCCTTTAGCTTTTGCTTGATTCGATCATGGTTGTAGTAGTGGATGTATTCCTTTAGTTCTGTTTTAAATGATTCGATACTTTCAAACCTTCTCCGATAGAAGAACTCTGTTTTCATAATCC
>NZ_JAYGQU010000021.1:0-28508 GCF_035012985.1 Polynucleobacter sp. MG-28-Ekke-A2
TCAAGGTCACTTGATAGTAGGTTTTAGATAACTCTTGGAGATCATGATGCCCTGCAATTAATGGGTCAACATAACGTTGAATAATCCCTTGCTTAAGCAGCTCTAAAAGCACTGCAGCATCCTTGGGATCATTTTTATCCCAGGAGTTGAACATCACCTCCCGATACCGGGCGCTCGCTACCGAGGAAATAAAACAGACTTCAAACCCCGCCGCTACCAAGCGATGCCCTAATGCGCGGTGGTAATTGCCGGTTGCCTCAAACCCAATAATGCAAGGCGGCGGTAAGCTCTTTAGAAAAGCAATAAAACGATCATGATCGGCAGCAGAATTAGCCATCCGAAAATGCTGCCTTTTACCCGCCTTGGTCTCGCTTAACACGGCATTAAAGTCCTTGGCAATATCGATTGCAATCCATGCCCCAAAGGGTTTATTGTTTAAGTGGTCAGCCATAGCAATACTCCTTATTGATGATCTCGCAATCACCAGCATGGCTTAAATTGCTGCGGCTGACTACCATTCTGCATGTACTATGGCCCAGAATTTATTGCGAAAGAGCTGCGTAGTTGGTTATCTGGCATTGGAGTAAAGACAGCCTACATTGAACCGGGCAGCCCTTGGGAGAATGGCTTTTGTGAAAGCTTTAACGGCACCTTTAGAGACAATCTTTTGGATGGGGAGATCTTCTATAGCTTAAAAGAAGCCCAGATCATCGTGGGGGAGTGGGTTAAGCATTACAACCATGTCAGGCCGCATAGCGCTTTAGGTTACAGACCACCAGCACCCCAAACCCAAGTACCCCAAATAATACAAAATCAACCCATGTTGCTGCAATGATTTACTATAGAAAAACTCTCTTTGGTAGTGGACCTAAATTGACAGCAGTTCACATGGGGATCGCTAATATGTAACTCTTGCTTAACAACGTAATAAAGATTGTCAAAACCACTCGATTGTGGCGTTAGATTTCCATTTGGAGACCGATATAAACCGTTGATAGCGATTCCAAAACCATTTAGAGGCTCAATGCCGATACCTGCTGAAGCAACATTTCCAGAATCAGTATTGGTATTCCCAGCACCAATATTGGCCGTTCTTCCTACTACAGCATGCACCTCATTTGCAGCATAGGGATCCTCCACGACAATAGTTGGCGGAAAATACCTATTCCCCGCAACACCATGAGCCATCGCAAAAGGACCAATAAAAAATCCAATAAAGCCAATACAGATGTAGAGGGAAATACTCATGAAACTAATGCTTGAGCAATCCCCTAGTTTCGATAAACTCAATAATTGAGTTGAGTCCTTGACCAGATTTCACGCTACCCATAATGAAGGGTCGATCACCGCGCATTTTTTTAGCATCTGATTCCATAATCGGCAAAGAGGCTCCTACATATGGAGCTAAATCAGTCTTATTGATAACCAATAAATCAGAACGTGTAATGCCGGGTCCCCCTTTGCGAGGAATCTTCTCGCCACCTGCTACATCGATGACGTAGATAGTAAGATCAGAAAGTTCAGGGCTAAAGGTTGCTGCCAAATTATCTCCGCCAGACTCAATAAAAATAATATCTACATCTGGAAACTGCTTTTGCATGCGGTCAACCGCTTCTAAATTGATGGATGCATCCTCGCGAATGGCGGTATGTGGACAGCCACCAGTCTCAACACCCATAATTCTTTCGGGTTCCAGCGCTTCTGCAACAGTGAGTAAGCGCTGATCTTCTTTAGTGTAAATATCGTTCGTAATTACAACTAAGTCATACTGATCACGCATTGCTTTACATAGCATTTCGAGTAAGGTCGTCTTACCGGATCCAACAGGACCTCCAATACCAACACGAAGTGGGGGATTCTTTTTAGTTCTCATGATGCCTTTTATTTACGAACGGAATAATCGGGAGTACTGCGTCTCATGCCTTGAAGACAGGATCGCCAACATAGGTGAAAAATTATCAATCATGGATAAATCAGATTTAGCTCTTTCTTTCGCTTCAGCAACCATTTGAGGAACGAGTAAGCGAATTTTAGTGAGGGCCTGTTGCCCCGCTACTTGCCCCAAAGGAATTGCTTTGAGCGAAGCTGCTACTTGGTTTTCGATCCAAGAAAAGGCATAGGCAGCCAAGCCATTTTGCGCCTGAATCTTTAAATGAAATGAAGCGTAAGTATGGGCTGTCAGCAAAGATAAAGGTTTCATGCTGACAAGTTGCTCGACAGATTCTCCACCCCAACCAAGTGATTGAGCGATTTGCAGAAGTGACCAACCCATTTGCTCAGTCTCCGCTCGAAGCTCTTGTGTTTCTCTACTGGCTAAGAAGTAGTCATTGAGATCTTTCACTGTTTTCTGATCGCTATCAGACCACGCTTGATAACTTAATAGCCATAGAGGCGCCTCTGAGCGAGCAAAGACCCCAAGAAAGACATCTTTAATCCAACCCTCAGCTGAAGCAGCATCTTTTACCAAGCCAGAATCGATAGCAGCTTCAAGACCTTGAGAATAGCTATACCCGCCGATAGGTAAAGCAGGCGAAGCCAACTGCATTAATGCAGTGATTTCGTTAAGGTCAATGGTCATGGGAATGATTACACCCAGGCCCATGAACATGTGGATGCTCATGATCGGCATACACTTTTTGCGCTAAGGCATAGTCACTATCAAATGTCTCAGCATGACTATGGCGATGACCTCCGCCATAAGCGCCCGTCTCCGGCTCAAAAGAGGCATGTTCTTTTTTTAACTCAAGGCCCAACTGCAAAATCATCCCCTCCAATACTGAATCAGGTTCAATTCTCAAAAAACCTTCGCCCACTTGAACTGGGATATGCCGATTACCTAAATGGTAAGCCGCCCTCATCAGGAGATTGGGATCTATAGATGCAATTGTCACCACTTCTTGATCAGCCGCCGCAATGCGAATCATAGATCCATCATCTGCTATCACAATATCGCCATCCACCAAGACATTACCTCTAGGCAAAAAGAACAAGGCCTGACGACCATCTGATAAGACCTCAGAAAAACGACTTTTATTGCGAATTTCGAAGGGCAACTTAAGCTCAATCGCTCGAGCTAAGACGGCCTTAGCCAAACCCTGGCCTCGGGAAATAATCTTTTCAATGCGTAATGGTTCAGACATAGATCTTCTTAAAATAGGAAATAGCGTTGAGCCATTGGCAATACCTTTGCTGGCTCACAGGTAAGTAACTCACCATTCGCGATCACTTGGTAAGTTTCTGGATCTACTGTGATGTGTGGCTGCCAGTCGTTATGCACCATATCAGCCTTGGTAATGGAGCGGCAGTTTCGGACCGCTTCTACCTGCTTCTCCAAACCAAATTTCTCACGAATATTCGCTTGCATACCCGCTTGAGAAATAAAGGTTAATGAACTATGACGGATACCCTGTCCAATACCAGCAAACATATTGCGGTAATGCACTGGCTGCGGTGTTGGAATAGAAGCATTGGGATCTCCCATGGCTGCTGCTGCGATAGAACCCCCTTTGAGGATTAATGAGGGCTTCACACCAAAGAAGGCTGGCTTCCAAAATACCAAGTCTGCATACTTGCCCACTGCAATCGATCCAACTACATGCGATATTCCATGGGTGACTGCAGGATTAATAGTGTATTTAGAGATATAACGCTTAACCCTGAAGTTGTCATGACGATTACTATCGCCAGGCAATAAGCCCCGTTGGGCTTTCATCTTGTCAGCGGTTTGCCAAGTACGAATGATCACCTCACCAACGCGACCCATGGCTTGAGAATCGGATGACAACATTGAGAAAGCACCCAAATCATGCAAAATATCTTCGGCAGCAATCGTTTCTCTACGAATACGCGATTCAGCAAAAGCAATATCTTCAGCAATCGATGCATCTAAGTGATGACACACCATCAACATATCCAAATGCTCATCCAAGGTATTGACTGTGAATGGCCTGGTGGGATTGGTAGATGAAGGCAGTACATTTGACTCACCACAAGCACGAATAATGTCCGGGGCATGACCACCGCCCGCACCTTCAGTATGGTAAGTATGAATAGTGCGCCCCTTAAAAGCAGCCAGGGTCGTTTCAACAAAGCCAGACTCGTTTAAGGTATCCGTATGAATCGCTACCTGAGTATCGGTTTCATCAGCAACACTCAAACAGCAATCAATCGCTGCGGGGGTTGTACCCCAATCTTCATGCAACTTCAGACCAATAGCGCCAGCATTCACTTGCTCTCGTAAGGCCGCTGGCAAACTTGCATTGCCTTTACCAAGGAGCCCAATATTCATCGGATAGGCATCAATAGATTGCAGCATGCGCTCAATGTGCCAAGGCCCTGGAGTGCACGTAGTTGCAAAAGTTCCCGTTGCTGGACCAGTGCCTCCACCAATCATGGTGGTGACGCCGGACATTAAGGCCTCTTCAATTTGTTGAGGGCAGATGAAATGAATATGAGTATCAATTCCACCAGCGGTGACAATCATCCCCTCTCCAGCAATAATTTCAGTACCAGGCCCAATGACGGAGGTAATACCAGGTTGTATATCGGGGTTGCCTGCTTTACCAATATCCGAAATCCGTCCATTCTTAATCGAGATGTCGGCTTTCACAATGCCCCAGTGATCGATGATCACAGCATTGGTAATTACAGTATCGGCACAGTCCTTTGACTCACGTTGGCTTTGACCCATACCATCACGAATCACTTTACCGCCACCAAACTTGACCTCCTCACCATAAGTGGTGAAGTCTTTCTCAATCTCGATCATTAAGCCAGTGTCAGCGAGCCTTAAACGATCTCCCACAGTTGGGCCGAACATTTCAGCATAGGCGAGACGACTAATCTTAGCCATTACACACCTCCCATGACGCGACCAGCAAATCCATAAATCTTTTTATCACCAGCTACTTCTACAAGCTCAACCGTTCTCTTTTGCCCTGGCTCAAAGCGCACCGCTGTGCCAGCAACGATATTGAGACGATAGCCTTTAGTTTTCTCACGCTCAAATAAAAGTGCGTCATTGACTTCATAAAAATGAAAATGGGAGCCAATCTGAACAGGTCTATCTCCGCTATTAGAAACCTCAATAGTGAGCGTCTGACGTCCTATATTGAATTCAATATCCCCCGGCTCAATGAACATTTGCCCTGGAATAAATCGTGAACTATTCGCACTAGATGAAGAGCTCATAGAGAAGCCCCTCCAATGACTGCCAAAGAAAGATGTCCTACGAGGCCTAAGCCATAAATCAAACTGACGATGCCAGCTCCCTTAGCAAAAAGTTTGGTCTTTTGTTTGAGAGCTCCTACTAATAGCGCCCCAGCAAGATGTAATGCGCCAGTAGCCAATACCAATCCAGCCATGTCCTGAGCTACTAAAGCAAAGCCTAAATGGACTTGAGAAAACAACTGGGCATGCGCAAACCCATGGAAGAGTCCAAACATGGTGAGCAAAGTCAGGATCCATTTAGTCGAGTACTGCTTTTTCGTTAAGAGCAGCGTACCAATTCCAATGACTGAAGCAGCGATACCGAATTCAAAGAATTGGAGGGGCGCTCCTAACATTCCAGCAAAGACACCCATCATCATTCCCAATAAAAAGGCCAGGGGCCCTACCCAAATTTGCTTGAGCACAAACGCACTCCAAAAACCCACCAACAAAATGACAAGCAAATGATCCAACCCGCTAAAGGGATGCAAGATACCCGACATAAAACTGATACTCGTTTCATGACCCGGATGTGCATAAACCATGCTTGATGACATAAGAAAACAGAGTGCGCCTAGAAACTGAGTAGTGTTTTTATTTAATTTCATGATTTTCTCTCTTACACAATCGGGTTGTGGACAGTGACCAACTTGGTTCCATCTGGAAACGTCGCTTCGACCTGAATATCAGGAATCATTTCAGGGATCCCTTCCATCACTTCGGCGCGACTTAAAATTGTTTGACCCTCATGCATGAGTTGCGCTACGGTTTTACCATCCCGCGCACCCTCCATGATCGCAGCACTAATTAAGGCGACTGCCTCTGGATAGTTCAACTTCAAGCCCCTGGCCTTACGTCTCTCAGCGAGCAATGCAGCAGTAAAAATAAGGAGCTTATCTTTTTCGCGTGGCGTTAATTCCATATCTAACCCTTATATCAATTCTTACGATGCCCACAAGCGCAATGGTTGTGCGGGAACCCCATGCACCAGTGGTCTCAATGTAGACCACATATCTATCATCCAATTTCTCGTCAACTCAATATCATTTGAGACCGCCCTTACCAGCAATACCCCTTGCGGAAGGTAAGTAATCCCAGCTCTTAAAGAATCCGTCCACGGCATCATGGTCGAAATTGATTCGGCAAGAGCACTTGAGCAAGCAGGTCCTACTGCCCACAAGGTAGAAAATACCGGCCAAGACCCAATTTGCGGCAAGGACTTGTAATACCTATCCTCTGCATCGATTTGTCCATTTTCAATCCACAATAATTTACCGTCACGATAAATTTGATTGCGCATATGGACTCGACCTTTACTCCACTCTTCACCGGATGCATGACGACCTAACATCGCTGCGTCCCACCCAATAAAAGAAGAACTACTTTGTAAGTTAAGCTTAGTGAGGATCTTTGCATCCGCACCTTTAAAAAAGAGATTTTCTTGTGGAAGCCAATCTAGTTTGGCATCTTTCGCTAAATCAAACTCAATTTCTTGTGCAGCTGGATTCTTAAAAGACTTGTACCACTTCGTTGCACTTGGCGTAGAAAGCACTACATGACTGGCTGCACCCAAGCCAACTTTAATATCCAATCGATCTCCACCAGCAATTCCAGCTGGTGGATGAAGAATGACGGTATGACAAATCTCTTCGCCCTCAGGATATAGCGCCTTTTGTACCCGCAGAGGTCCTTCGTGAAGGCTGCGCTTAAGAACCGTACCAATATCGGAATGCTCATACCGAAGGTTAAGGCTAGCTAACCAGCTCGGACTTAAAGACCGAATGAGCTGTTTTACTGCGTTATCTGGAGCCAAGAGCATTTAGGAAGACCATCAAGATGAATACGTATATCCACTTTAAACTGAAATCATCTCCTGGACGCCATTTGCATCCATATCTGCCCCATTACCTCGAGCCACAATTTCTCCACGGCGCATTACTAGGTAATTATCTGAGAGGGCTTTAGCAAAATCATAGTACTGCTCTACCAAAAGCACGGTAATCCCCATCTCATCGACCAATCGACGCAAACAACGGCCAATGTCCTGAATGATAGAAGGCTGAATCCCTTCCGTTGGCTCATCTAGGATGATGAGCTCTGGTTGGGACATTAAGGCACGCCCAATTGCCAACTGTTGTTGTTGCCCACCCGAAAGATCGCCACCACGACGAGATTTCATATCCGACAAGATCGGGAATAAGTCATAGATATAAAGGGGGATAGATTTAGAGCTAGAAAATTTAGCGGCGCCAATCAGTAAATTTTCTTCTACGGATAAGCGGGGGAAAATTTCGCGACCTTGTGGAACATAAGCAAAGCCCGCATCTACTCGAGACCATGGCGGAAGATTTGCTAACTCATGCTCATCCCAAGCAATCGAACCAGTCTTGACTTTGACAACGCCCATGAGTGATTTGAGTAAGGTGGTTTTACCAACACCATTTCGGCCAAGCAATGTGGTGAGCTGCCCCTTAGGAACTTCAAAACTCATATTGCGCAATATATGACTGCCACCATAGTACTGATTTAAATCTTTAACGATCAACATAATTAGCGTCCTAAGTAGGATTCAATGACGCGCTCATCTCGCTGTACTTGATCGAGCGTTCCTTCAGCCAACACCGATCCTTCTGCCAGGACGGTAACCTTACCTTTATCACCAGCCAATGCGGCCACAAACTCCATGTCATGTTCCACCACTACCATCGAGCATTGTCCCCGTAAGGAATTGAGCAACTCAGCTAAGCGCATAGTTTCTTCATCGGTCATACCGGCAACCGGCTCATCCAGTAACAAGAGTTTTGGTTGCTGCATTAAAAGCATGCCGATTTCTAGGCGCTGCTTTTGCCCATGCGATAAGAGACCAGCATCACGATAGGCTTCAGACTCTAACTGCGTCAGCGCCAATACGGCCTCCATCAAGCGACGCCCTTCAAGATCTACTTTAGCTACCAAAGAGTGATGCCAAGTCTTATCGCCAGCCATTGCAAGCTCTAAGTTCTCCCATACAGGGTGATGCTCAAAGACTGTTGGCTTCTGAAACTTACGCCCAACACCGATTTGCGCAATTTGTGGCTCATTCATGGTCATCAGATCAATCGTCGAACCTAAATAGACAGAGCCTTCAATCTCAGCAATGTTCGAGCGCGTCTTACCGGTGATCACGTCCATCAAGGTAGTCTTACCTGCGCCATTGGGCCCAATGACACAACGCAGCTCACCCACATCAATCGTCAGCGAGAGATCGTTAATTGCTCTGAAGCCATCAAAATTCACCGTCAGACCTTCAACATACAGAATTCCGGTATGGCTAGTATCAATTCCTTTTTCTAGAAAGTGCGCGCTCATTTCTCGCCTCCTTTCTTACCAAAGATTTGGTGATAAACACCCAGTAAGCCATTTGGCAAAAATAAAGTGGTCAACACAAACATGAGACCTAAGAAAAATAACCAATACTCAGCAAAGTTTGCAGTGAAAAAGCTTTTAGCCCCGCTAACTGCAAAGGCACCAATAATGGGTCCGAGCAAAGTACCACGTCCACCAACAGCAACCCAGATCACCATCTCAATAGAATTGGTTGGTGACATCTCGCCCGGATTAATAATACCG
Organism: Polynucleobacter sp. MG-28-Ekke-A2; assembly: GCF_035012985.1. Classification (NCBI taxonomy): domain Bacteria; kingdom Pseudomonadati; phylum Pseudomonadota; class Betaproteobacteria; order Burkholderiales; family Burkholderiaceae; genus Polynucleobacter; species Polynucleobacter sp. MG-28-Ekke-A2. The sequence continues at coordinate 8,818 of NZ_JAYGQU010000021.1, forward strand.
ACCTGAGGAACAAATAAAGCGCCTGCAATGGCACAAAGCACAGCAGATAAAACCCAGATAAATAATTTGAAACCCAGTGGGTTATAGCCACAGAACATGAGGCGCGATTCAGCATCACGAACAGCGGTAATCACGCGACCCATTTTGGAAGTAATCACAGCGCGACAGAGCAAGAAGCTACTGACCAATATCATGAAAGTAATCAAGAATAAGGTTACGCGAGTGCTCGGTGCACTAATGGAGTAACCCAAGATACGCTTGAAATCAGTAAAGCCGTTATTACCACCAAAACCCGTTTCGTTACGGAAAAATAGAAGCATGGCAGCGTAAGTTAACGCTTGGGTAATGATCGAAAAATAGACGCCTTTAATTCTAGAGCGGAAAGCAAAGTAACCAAACACCCATGAGATCAAGCCTGGAATCAAAATCAACATTAAGAGCATCCACCAAAAATACTCACTACCCTTCCAGAACCAGGGCAACTCTTTCCAATCTAAAAAGACCATAAAGTCAGGTAATGCACTTTTATATACGCCTTCGGCCCCGATTTGACGCATCAAATACATACCCATGATGTAACCGCCAATAGCAAAGAATAATCCGTGACCTAAGCTCAATATTCCACAATAGCCCCAGACTAAATCCAGCGCTAAGGCTGCAATCGCAAAACACATAATCTTGCCGATCAACGTTAGTGCATAAGCAGACATGTAAAACATACTTGTCTCAGGAACTAGCAACGAGAAGATGGGCACACCAATGAGTACACATAGAGTCAGCGCTGCTAATGCAATATAAGCACGCTTACTGAGAATGGATTCCCGCTCAGGAATCTGCAAACTAAAGCTAGTAGAGGGAGCAAGTTTTCGAATATCCATTAGTCCACACTCCTTCCCTTGAGGGCAAAGAGACCTTGAGGACGTCTTTGGATAAAGATGATGATAACTACGAGGATAGCAATCTTTGCTAATACCGCGCCAATAAATGGCTCCAACAACTTACTTGCAATACCCAGACCAAATGCGCCATAAATTGTTCCCGCCAATTGACCGACACCGCCAAGCACTACCACCATAAATGAGTCAACAATATAACTCTGACCTAAGTCTGGTCCAACGTTACCAATTTGGGAGAGCGCTACGCCGCCAAGACCTGCAATACCAGCGCCAAAAGCAAAGGCATACATATCCACGCGAACAGTTTTAACGCCCACGCAGGCTGCCATCGTGCGATTCTGTGTCACCGCTCTAACGAAGAGTCCCAAACGCGTTTTATTCAATACCAGCCAAGTCACAATCACCACTGCAATGGCGAATCCAAAAATAATGATGCGGTTATAAGGCACAACCAAATTTGGCAACACTTGCATCGCACCAGACATCCATACTGGATTTGCAACCTCAACGTTTTGTGCGCCAAAAATAGTTCTCGTTAACTGAATCATTAATAGACTGACACCAAAGGTAGCTAATAAGGTTTCAAGTGGACGTCCATATAAAAATTTAATGACCGTTCTCTCAATCAAGATGCCCACTAAGGCAGCAGTAATAAAGGCGACTGGTAAAGCAAATAATAGATACCAATCCACATATGCCGGAGCATATTGTCTAAAGAAGCCCTGCACAACATAGGTTGCATAGGCTCCTACCATTAGGAACTCACCATGCGCCATATTGATCACACCGATGAGCCCATAAGTAATCGCTAAGCCTAATGCACACAAGAGCAAAACGCTGCCGTAACTCAAGCCCGCAATCATATTGCCGAGGATCTCGCCACTAAACTCCGATTTCTTAATTTTGGCTAATGCTTTTTCTGCAGCCTCTTGGACTGGCCCACCCTCTTTTGCTAAAGGTGCCAACAAGGCAGCAACTTGTGGATCCCCACTATCGCCCAAGAGCTCAATCGCTTTTAACTTTGCTTCCTGGTTATCCGATTGCAGCGCTAAGAGTGCCCATAGTTTTTCCACTTTAGGCTTGAGGACTGGGTCCTTTTCAGAAGCCATGAGTTTTTCAACTAGTGGCAAAGTATCTAACTCAGGATCTTTAATCAAAGCATCCACTGCTTTGGTACGAATCGCTGCATCGCTTGAAGCTAGCTGTAAGCCGAGTAATGCATTGTCTACTTTGCCACGCATTAGGTTATTTAGAACCACCTCTTGCAACTCTTCTGGCTTTACAGAAACTGCCTGTCCAGTTAGCGCATCAATATATTGATCATTTTTTTGCATGATCACACCTTGAGGAGACAAAAATAATGTCTCAGAACTCATTGCCTGCAAAATTTCTAAAGCTTCAGGACTTCCTTCTTTAGATAAGAACTGAACTGCCTTTAACTTGGCATCAAAGTTTTCACCAAAGATGGGTTTTAAATCGCTCGCAGTCATCTTGCCCATAGCGAGACTACAGCACAGAGCCAATAAGACTGATAAAAGCAATTTAGATAAATGGGGGTATTTCATAAATATTTTTGAAAGCCCTCCCCCGACTGGGAGAGGGAATTTCTATGGAGAATTACTGCACTGAATCAGGCTTACCTGCATTACCGTCGATATACGGGCTCCAAGGTTTAGCCGGAATAGCTGTTGGAGTTTTGTAGATCACATTGAACTGACCGTCAGCCTTGATTTCGCCAATCATGACTGGCTTAGACAAGTGATGATTGGCACCCATGACTTCAACATATCCACTTGGAGTATTGAGTTTTTGGCCAATCATTGCCTTACGAACAGCATCAACATCAGTTGTACCGGCTTTCTCAACAGCGGCTTTCCACATCAAGATACCAGTACGGCTGGCTTCCATCGGGTCATCTGTCAAAGGCTTGCTAGCACCAGGCAACTTCTTCGCTACTGAGTAAGCAGCCCATTCTTTTTTCCATGCATCATTCACTGGATTTTTCACTGACATGAAATAGTTCCATGCAGCTAATTGACCAACGAGTGGCTTGGTGTCAACACCACGTAACTCTTCTTCGCCCACAGAGAAGGCAACCACTGGAACATCTTTAGCCTTCAAGCCTGCGTTGCCCAATTCTTTGTAGAAAGGAACGTTTGAGTCACCGTTAATCGTTGAAACAACTGCAGTCTTACCGCCTTGTGAGAACTTCTTAATATTGGCAACAATCGTTTGATAGTCAGAGTGGCCAAATGGTGTGTAAGTCTCTTGAATATCCTCATCTTTAACGCCTTTAGATTTCAAGAATGCGCGCAAGATTTTGTTTGTTGTACGTGGGTATACATAGTCAGTACCCAAGAGAACCCAGCGCTTAGCACCGCCGCCCTCTTTGCTCATCAAATACTCGACTGCTGGAATAGCTTGTTGATTTGGAGCTGCGCCTGTGTAGAACACATTGCGTGACATTTCTTCGCCTTCATATTGCACTGGATAGAAGAGCAATCCATTCAACTCTTCAAATACTGGCAATACGGATTTACGAGATACTGAAGTCCAACATCCGAACACAACTGCAACTTTATCTTTAGTGAGCATCTGTCGCGCTTTTTCAGCGAACAATGGCCAATTAGAGGCGGGATCCACTACCACTGGCTCTAGTTGACGACCTAAAACGCCGCCGCTTTTGTTGATCTGGTCAATGATCATCAAATCCATATCTTTGAGTGATGTTTCAGAAATAGCCATCGTTCCTGATAGGGAATGTAAGATACCTACCTTGATAGGCTCTTTGCTTTGAGCCATAGCCAAATGGCTTAAGCCAGTAAAGCTTAAAGCTGCTGCTAAAGCGGATAACTTCAAAATCGATCTACGTTTCATATATCACCTCTTGAGTAAATTAGTCATGTGGGCCCTGGTACTGAATGCCTGTGACCATTAGAGGATGTTTCATATTGGTGCAAATAGGAATAATCACCAGAAACGTGCTGATGCACCAAAAAGGGACATCGAAATTACGTAGGCGCACACAAAAGAGGCGCAACCCACTTCAATCCATTGGTCGCGAGAGTTCTCGATCGCAAGCGTTACTTAAAGTAACGCCTGTCCAAACCTAGGCTACCCGCAGTTCTCGTTCAGCCCTTTTCTTGCTAGGATAGTTATCAGCAGCTCGACTATCTGCCTCAATAAGCTTTCTAGTCGTAGCTCCGCGTAATTGCTCAATAGCCTGTATTACTTGTAAGTGACTATAGTGCCGCTCAATCATTAAGACGCTAGTACCCATTTGTTTGGCTAAGGTATGTATTGGCACCATATCGTGAGTAAGTGCTAGCGTGGCATAGGTATGGCGTAGGCTATAGAACACCCGCTTTTGATTAGTCTTGGGATCTATTAACAAACTATGGTCCGCTAAGAAACCGTCAAACATATGATTAAGTACGTCACTTAAATCTCTACCTTCTTTGGTTCTAAAGATGTAGTCATCATTGGTGGGCTTAATGAGTTCAGCCAATGGATCTTTAATTGAGCTAGCCACTCCATAGTTTCGCAGGGCAATACGCTCCAAGACTCTAATGCTAGGTAATCGTCCAATAATCTGCCTTTGCCCTGTTTTACCTTTTACCGTCATCTCACAACTACGGTTAAGGCTATGGACCTCAATAACTTCACCTTCTTCATCCAACTGGTCTGTGGCTGTACTAATAGGATTCATCATGAAACGGATTTGCTTCCATTTCATATCTAAGAGTTCAATGCCTGGTCTTGCTCCTGTATCAACCAGCATCTCTACATAGTCCCGTAGAATCTCCCTGCGTTCACACACGTCCTTGGTTCTGCCGGATTCTATGTATGGACCCAGTAGCTTAAGTAACGCTCGCAATTCATGCAATTCAAATGCTGGGCGACGAACGCTCTCTTTAGTCTTACCATCTAGCTTAGGGCGATTACTCTCCGTTAAGTAACCCCGAACAATGGCCTCATCAAACACTCTGTTAAAGGCTGCATTTTGAGTCTTACGATTACTGTTAGATAGTGCCAAGCCATACTTGGCTTCTCGGTCATCGTAATACTGCTGTAAGGCGTCGTAGTCGATATTAGTAATAAGTCTTTGCCCAAGACTGGGAATGAAATGCTCATTAATAATACGGATATAGTCCTTGTAGATTGACTTACCCAAGCCACCCTTTAAATCTCGCTCCATCCTATCTATAGCCAGCATCGCGATATCTTTAAAGCGTTTAGTAACCACTGGGATACCAGAGCGCTTACGAATCTCTGCTTCTACTAATAGTTCTTTAGCTTTATTGACAGCTAAATCAAGCTGAGTTTCTTTTGTAGTAGCACGTATCCACTTGTTATCCACTTTATAGCGACATTGCCATACGGCGCTATGCTCGCGCAGGTAGAGGGTTAGGTTACGGTGTATGAGTTGATGTGTACTTTCTTTTTTAATTGCCATACATATACTTTAGCTTCATAGCTCCAGCTAGGGCAACCAAGTTGGCTGAATTATTCAGGTCAATTTAGCCAAAAGAAAGTGTGGCTAATTGTGGTGGTTAATGGAGAGTTTGTGAGGATGAGCGTTACTTTAAGTAACGCTCAGCGCTGCTCAGGAAACTCTAGTGGGATATTAGTCCTTTGCATGCACCCTTCACCGATTCTGGTTAAAAGTCCCTCGGGATCAAAGGAGTGTCTTGTTTGTTTCGCTTTAAATCCCATTGCCCATATCGCACTTTTTCCTACTGGCAAATCTTTGTTAATGTACCAAGGAGCGCAGTCATTGTAGAAAAGAATACCTATAGCTGGAAAACCATTTTTCCATTCCATTTCTTGGCATTTATCCCACAATGCCCTAAGCTTTTCACCTATGTCTTTAGCATCTTGCTGAGAACTTAAGTGCATTGGGATATTTAACTCAATAAATACCAATAATGGCTCGGCCGTATCCTTATTTAGAGCATCTATTAATAATTTTCTAACGTCAGAATAGTCATCGGAAATTGTATCCTTTGGTGACCCCTTAAAGCCCATCAAACCGTTTCGACGTTTACTCTTTGCTTCAACAGCTAGAGTGATGCCTGTCTCTCGATTTTTAGCAAAGAACTCTGGGTGTTTCCCAGGGCCAACTTCAGGTGAGTAATCAAGAACATAACCGGCTGCGAGCATCATTCCTGCTACCGCAACCTCAAATCTTGCTCCTTGAAAACTTACCTCATCCCTTAATCTTTTTAATATCTTTTTTCTTAATTCCGAGTTCTGTCTAATTAGATATAAATCGTATGCAAGCCTGATCCAAGAATGGGCACCTCCATCACGAGATCCAATTAACCCTTTTTCATCTCTAGAAGTATTTTGTTGGGAAGCAATCATAGAATTTCTCCAGTGCATTATGGGATGTCTATCCTGTACATCTAGAGCTATTTGAGAATTACCCCACCCAGCCCCCAACTCATCACATAAAAAATGGTTAAGGAAGTCAGGGAACACTTTCCACTCTGGAGAGTAATTTAATTTATTTCCAGTCGCTACAACTCTTTGCCCATTAAATTCCACGCTGATTATTTCTTTTACACCTCCATGCTTTTCCTTATGCATAAACTGTTTCGAATAATGCTCTTCTATTTGCGAGATTATTTCTGGGGGTAATGGCCGTGGATATGGAGTCAATACTTCATTACCTTTGAATTGACCATGACAGCGTTTAAATTTCTTTCCGCTACCACATGAACAAATTGAATTGCGTCCCTGTTTCATAACTCAACTCTATACTGAAAAGACAAAACCCCCACCATTGCTGATGAGGGTTTGCTTTTCTGGTGGGCCCACCAGGACTTGAACCTGGGACCAAAGGATTCCGGTTTGTGTTGCTTTCACAACTCCCTGGACTATGCCTTCATCATATTGATTGCTCAACTTAGATGGGTGCCGTCTAGTCTCTACACCTTCAAAGTATTTCTACTAAGCTTGGCTCGGCGTTAGCGTATTCATTACTGAACTTAGCTTTCTCCGAATTTGACACCATCCCTTATGCAGTTTCCACGCATAAGGCACAACTTTCGCTATGAGTCCTCTGCTCTAACCAACTGAGCTATGGGCCCTAAATCGTTACATTCACTACACACCTTTTGAGGGGTGCTTTACTTCTTAAAACCACATAAAAACCGCATTTACTACACACCTCGGTTTTTGCTCCGGTGTGTAAGCGGTGTGTAAGCAATTTTATATGTCTTAACCACCACTAACCTCTTGAATCTATTGAGGTCTTTGCGACAAGACCCCTAGGGCTTCTTTCTTATGAGAGCAGATATCCAAAGAAAACCATTAGGATTTCAAGAGCTTACGTTGCCTAAATATCGGTGTGTGAGTATTTGTGTGACTAGATTAACTAGACTACAAGAAATGCTAGCGCACTCTTTGGTTTTCAAAACCAAAGGATTTTGGAAAAACCATCTAACACTTCGTTGCTCCAAAGTAGTTTTTGGATGAATTTAGTAGGTGTTACTTTAGATAAGGCTTAAGAGGTTCGCCCCACCATAGGCAAACTTTGTGCGCAGAACTTTCCTGGGTGTCTGTATGGGGTTGATTTGGTTGAGTTATTTTGACCCACCCAAGGAGTACATTTGAGTTTGGCGGCCTAGCGAGGATTTGACTGACACAAGGATGACGACTCCTTATGGTGATTGGGGCACCCTATGCATGAAACGTCCTTTTAAAGGACGTTTCATTCCTCCAACACTAAGCGCATCCCCTGCAATATATATCTTGAGTCTGGTGTATTCACATTTCTAAAAGAGGACCTGCAGTACAAAGGCCATGTGTGCCATGATCCGCCACGCCTGACTTTTGCTTCGCCGTCTTTGGGCCCTTGTGGATCAATCGTTGGTGATTCTTGATAATAATTTTCTGCATACCAATCAGAGCACCACTCCCATACGTTACCAATCATGTCATATAGGCCAAATGGGTTAGGAAGAAATCTACCAACAGGCGCCGCAAATTCATAATGACTGTAATGGTCAAGAGCATATTGTTGCCATTGCGACCAAATCCTTGCGGTATCCAAATCAAATACTTTTGCATGTGAGAAAAGTGAACTTGGATTGTCACCAGTAAAGTATCTACTACTCGTTCTAGCTCTACAGGCATATTCCCACTCAGCTTCTGTTGGCAATCGATACCTCTTGCCCTCTTTTTCACTTAACCACCCAGCCATAGCATTAGCGTCATTCCAAGTAATGTTCACTACCGGAAAATCATCCTCTTGAGTAAATCCAGTTTTATCCCACGCATAACGGCTATTGCGGCCTTCAAAAACTTCGTCGTTTATGGTTTTTGTGTTGACATCAAGTGGATTAAATCCATAACCCCCAGTACCATCTCGGATCGATTCAGGCATATATCCTGAATTGACTAAAAATAACTCAAACTGACCAACGGTAACTGGATACCGGCCCATCAAAAATGGCTTGGAAATTATGACCTTATGTAAGGGGCTCTCATCATCAAATGCTGAGAGTCGCGCAGAATCATACTGAGGGAAATCTTTTCTCAGAGAATCCTCCGACTCGTTACTACCCATCAAAAAACTTCCAGCAGGAATACGAGCAAAGCTCATTCCAATATGATTATTTTTCAGTTCAACTGAGTCTATATTCATAATCGACCTCTACGCCCAAAACCAAAATCCTCGTCTGACTTTTTAGCATCGACATCAGCGCCTATGGCCCGCATCGGTTTTTGGCATTGCGGGCACGTAATTCCATCCCACTCATCTAAATACTCGCTAGAGTGACAGACCCTACAAGATAGATCACCGAGATAGTAACTTGATAGACTCAAAGGATCGGTGACCTTATATTCCGCAACATCCTTACATTGGCGACAAATCATGGGCACACTTAAGTAGCTACCAGTTCTTTCTCTACCAATTGAGCAGATACAGTCAAACTTACAAGAGGGGCAAACAAATCTATATCTAGAGCCCATGAGTTAACCTCCCTGGTAAGTCTTCATGGCTTGAGCCCACTTGTCGTTGGTATAGTGCAATCGCATTTGCCTCTCTTGATTAGCAACACCAATCGTGATTCGTTTATTAACTAGATCGTTATAAACATCATCTACTTTAGAGTTGTAATACTCATAAACTGCGACTAATTCTGGCTTTGGCAGCTCTTTAGCAATTGAACGGCATTGCATAGTTGCTTCCTTGAATTTTTTCAGCTCAACAGCCTGCTCATCGCTGATGAAGTCGGCTGAATTGAATAACTTGTTCGCATTTGGGTTGTTAGCCGAAATAACAATAATGTTGGCATCAACATATTTCGCATCATCTGTTTTATTGACCCCCGCTACACAGGCAGACATTTTTTTCTGAACGGTCTTAACTTGCTCTTGAATCTCAGCCTTGTTCTCTGGTGTTAACTCAGTGCCGCTAGGCTTGTTATTTGCACAGCCTGCCAACACCAAAGTTGAAAGACAAACTACTCTAAAAAAGTTTTTCATAATGATTTCCAAATAATGGATTGTGTGAATATTTAGTGATAAACGATGTCAGCTCGACGGTTTTCTCCGTAAGCTACTTCGGTTTGTGCTGGATTTTCAGGTTTCTCTTTGCCAAAGCTCACGGCCTCTAATTGAGATTCGCTAACGCCTTGACTCACTAAAGCCCTTTTAATGGCTTCAGATCGTCGTTGCCCAAGTGCCAAGTTATATTCAGCAGTTCCGCGGTCATCGGTATTCCCCTGAATAATCACCGAGGCTTTTTGCTTTTGAAATGCCTTCAAGTAAGAGGCATGCGCTGAAATAGTGGATGCATATTTTGGATCAATAGCATAGCTATCAAACACAAAATAGATTGAACGTTTGCCATAAACACTAGACTTTGGATCGCCAATTGGATCGTAGGTCATGGAGCCACCAGCATTTACAGTGGCGACGCTATTGACATCATCTAATTTGACGCTACTACAGGCAGAAATGAGCCCGATAAGGGAAATGGCGAATAATAATTTGTATAACTTTGACATTGCAGAAATTCCCAAAATATCTGAAAGCAGGTTCAGATAAAAACAATTTCGATGGGGAATAATCAAAGCCCCACCCCCTATAGAAATTAGAGGGTGTGTTTTGGGGGTTTAAATGCAGAGTCTGGGATATTGTCGAAATACAGTCTATCACCTCGCATGCCGTAAGCAATAACTGACTCAGCTTGAGCTGGTATGAGAATTTGAGTATCACTCACGTTGGCGGTAACATGGTACATCACATACATGGCGCTTACAGGCTGCTTGTCGTCAGTAGAATCTTGTTGGGTCAAGGCATGCTCAGCACCCAAACTCGAACAACTATTAACCTGGAGGTGGGCTCTTTCCACCGCACTCTGAATAAAAATGTTCCCAGCTGCCGCCCTGAATGCGATCAGTAAAAGGCATAAGCCAATAATGAGGGTCTTTTTACTTAAAACCATGTACGCGATTCTATACCCGCAAGGAATATGGATAATGCTTCATATATTACCCTCTCACCTCAATTTTGGATGAAATGAAACCGATTTGGCAATTCTTCAATAAAAATCAAATACCTGTGCCATCTTCCGAACACTGGCGATCTGCAATTGGAGGAGTGATTGGCGGGGCATTTGTGGCCTTTCTCGGTAAATTTATTGGTGAATTTACCCAAGTTAATGATTGGGCTATGGCCTCGCTTGGGGCCAGCGCACTACTTATCTTTGTGCTCCCCTCAAGCCCTATGGCTCAGCCCAAAGCAGTAATAGGTGGCAATTTAGTTGCCGCAATTGTTGGTGTGACATGCGCTAGTTGGATCCCAGACCCTAGGATTGGTATACCCGTTGCGATTGGCGTCTCAATACTAGGAATGCTTTTTCTCAACTGCCTCCATGCCCCGGCTGCAGCAACCGCCTTAAGCGCTGTTCTCGGTCATATTATTAGCTACAGATTCGCATTGTTTCCAGTTTTGATAGATTCCTTATTGCTAGTCATAGCAGGTGTTGCCTACAACAGGGCCACTGGAAAGACATACCCACATCAGGTGCCAATCACCACAAAATTATCTGCGGGTGATGACGGAAATAGCAAAGAAATTAATGAAGTCTTAGCAAGGTACAAAGAATTCATCGACATCAATCCAGGAGACTTGGCAAATATTATTCGCGATGTTGAATTTCATGCATACCAACGAAAATTAAGATCTATTCTTTGCTCTACTATTATGAGCTCTCCTGCTACTTATGTTGAATTAGCAACGCCTTTGGAAGAGGCCTGGATAAAACTAAGAAAAAACCATATTAAATCACTACCAGTGGTTGATAAAAATCATCAAGTGGTTGGAATTGTCACCTTAGAGGATTTTTTAAAGTATGCGGCAGTTAATTTTGACAAAACTTTTGGACAACGCCTTATAGGATTAATGCGTCACAGTTTTAGCAGGGCATCAGTTAAGCCATCCGACACCCACCCAAATGCAGTCCAGCAAATCATGCAAAAAAATATTCAGGTGATTAGTGCAAACTGTAATGCACTTGATTTAGTTGCGATTTTTGAAGGTGCTGGTCATCATCACCTTCCAGTTACTAACAAACATCACGAATTAGTGGGCGTAATAACCCAGGCAGATTTTGTCAGGGCAATTCATGGTTCTATCAAATAAATCATGAATAAATTTAAAAGCTGGTGCTCCAAAATTTATGAGGCGCTCAAGCCGCCGCCAGCTCAGCTTTCTATTGCGCAGCAATTAGTCATCACCTTGGGTAGCATGATTACGATCTGCCTTTTATATCTACTGAATCATTTTTTAGACAACGAAAATTTACTATTGCTAGTACCCTTCGTCGTTAGCGCATTGATGATATTTACAATGCCCACTAAATCCATGACCTCAGCGGGTGTTATTCTTCAATCATATCTTTTATGCTCTCTTATAGGCTTTGCATTTGTATATGTATTTGATTACGCCCAATGGGTTATGGTCGCTGCGTTTGCAACTTGCTTTTCTCTAATGCTTCTACTCGAATGCTTGCATCCCCCTGCAATAATCTTACCAATTCTGATTATTAGCGAGAGGCTTAGAGATTACACTTTAGCCTTTAATCCAATTGCTCTGGATGTTCTTGTATTGCTGATCACAACTTATTTATTCAATAAAGTTTTAATGAAATTCCTATTGGTGAAAAAATGATTTACGCTAGATTTCTAGTTACACTAAAGAAAGAATTTCTAAATTGGAAACTATGGGCTGGTCGCTCGATTGTTTTAAGCTATGCAGCTGTCGCAGGCCTCACTATCGTAGGATTTACCAAGTTAGCAGAATTTTCTTTTGATTGGTTTTTAGCGCTTCAAGGTCGTAATAGATGGGCTCCATTATTTTGGACTCCAATAGTCACCATAGTCATTGTTTACCTTACCCGAAAATTTGCTCTAGGATCTGCAGGGTCAGGGATTCCTCAAGTGATCGCAGCATTAGACTCTAAATGCAAACCTGAATATAGAGGCTTATTTGTCTCACTAAAGCTGAGTATCGTTAAAATTTTTCTTACCTCAGCAGGACTCTTAGGCGGCCTATCCCTTGGACGAGAAGGCCCCTCAGTACAGATTGCTGCAGGGATCATGAGAAATGCAAAACGCTGGTTACCCTCTGCAGCCAATATTTCTGAAGCATCTTTGATTATGGCTGGTGGTGCAGCAGGAATTGCTGCAGCCTTTAATACCCCGCTGGGTGGGGTTATGTTTGCCATTGAGGAGCTATCTAAATCTTTAGAACAGCGTAGTAATGGCTTAATGATTGCGTCAATAGTATTAGCTGGTTTAGTGGGCATCTCAATCGATGGAAATTACACATACTTTGGCGTGATACAGCCAGGTGGATTTAGTCTCAACATTATCGTACCCTGCATATTAGTGATTTTAGTAAGTGGCATCCTAGGTGGATTGTTTTCGAAAGTGTTGATTATTTCCCTTAGAGTAAACAGAGGTTTACTAGGAAAATTTCGAACAAACTCCCCCTTGATATTTGCTGGAGCATGCGGACTCATTGTGGCGCTCATAGGAATAGCCAGCAATGGTGAGACCTATGGAACTGGCTATTCCCACACACAGTCAATCATTGCGGGATCAGAGAGCACCTCTTATCTATTTGTACCCCTTAAATTCATAGCTACCTGGCTTAGCACTTGGTCTGGAGTGCCTGCTGGCATTTTTGCGCCATCTCTTGCTATTGGTGCGGGAATTGGTAATACCATCTCTACCGCCCTAACTCTGCCTAGCGCTCAAATTCTTATCGCAATTGGAATGGCGGGGTTTTTAGCTGCTGTCACGCAAGCACCTATGACTTCTTTCATTATTGTTATGGAGATGGTTGATGGGCATGGGTTGGTACTCAGTCTAATGGCGAGTGCACTTGTTGCTGGCGGTATATCAAAAATGATTAGCAGGCCCCTTTACCCAAGCCTAGCAAAGTTGCAGCTTCTAATATTAGAGACCCCAGGGGCAAGGGAAAACACTGTAGATTAAATAGTTGAGAGGCTTAATTCGGATAAAGCATCAATACGCTGCAACTCTTCGTCCTGATTTGTCAGGAGATGCTGACCTAGTAATACGGAGCCTGTGATAACCACCATCGCAATCAATGCGGCAAGCCTAGGGTGTAATCTAGCGAGCGCCAAAACTTCAGTGAATCGATGAGTGGGTCGATCCACCTTAAGAACCACTCTTTGCCAATCTTGATAAATGCGTTGCTCAAAATGGGTAGATGGTTCTTGCACTTCGATTTGATCTAACACTTTCTTTAAATGTTTTTTATCATTCGCTCGCATGGGATTCACCTTTTTCTAACTCCATCTTAAGCTTCAACTTAGCCCTATATAACAATTGATCGACGCTATTCTTATTCATACCCATTGCCAGACCAACTTCTTCTGCCGTCATATCTTGATATGCCCACATCAACATCGCCATTCTTTGTTTGCTACTTAAAACATCCATTGCCTTTTTAATGCTTTCTAGGCTGACACCCTCTGAGATACTCCACTCAATCTCTTTCATGGGTTGATGCTCAATCTCATCAAACTCCTCAAAGAACCCCTTGTTAATACTTTTGATCCTATCCAAACAAAGATTGCTCACAATCACGTAAAAGTAAGTAAAAAGTCCCGACTTTCCTGAAAATGCATCCGCACTTTTCCATAAGCGAATAAAGGCCTCTTGCACGACATCTTCTGCATCTTCTTTGTTGCCAAGCATCTTCCAAGCTAAGGAGTAAGCGGGGGAGCTCAATAGGCGAATGACTTCTTTTGATGCCTTAGAATCCCCCGCTACCGCACTTTTTAATAAAGCCTGTTCGATGCGGTGTTGCTTACTAGTAAATAAAGTCAAACTGATCCTTAATTGCTCATTGGCTTATTCCAATGTTCTTTTTCATTGGGATGCGCCTTCATCCACTCTTCACGTTCCTTTTTCATCTCAAGGCGCTCTTCCGGTGTCATTGCGGCAATCATGGCTTTGCGGTTATCACGCAGCTCTTTCTTTTGCTCTGGAGTTAACGCCTTCCATTGGGCATGCATCTTCTCGCGAAGTGCTTTACGCTCTTCAGGACTTAAGGCTTTGAATTTGGCATGCAGTTTTTGGCGATACTCACGGCGCTCTTCTGGTGTGGCTTGCTTAAACTGCTCTCGTAGATCCTTAGACATCTGAAGACGCTGCTCATAGCTCATATTAGCCACCACTTGAGGATCCTGTGGCTCAGGCAAAGCTGCGCTTGCAATACTAATCGCTCCAACCATCAAAATACTTGCCATCATTAAACCTTGCATTGCTCTTTTCATCTATTTCTCCTTATTTGTTAATTCTTAGACGCGGGCACCTATAGAAAACTTACGACCAAGACAAAATAATTATTTTCTTTTTAGAGTAAGTATTTTTCAAAATTACTGTCTAACAAGGGTTAGGAGCATCCAGTTGAGAGAAAAATGAATCAAACCATGCCAGTGCGCTCGATTATCTTGAGTTTTCTAGTTTTAGTAGCAATTTTGCCCGTTAAAGAGTCTTTTGCTCAATGGGGCGGATCTCAAGGCCCTGGGGTCCCAGGAATGCCTGGAATGCGAAGGGGTGCAGGGCGCAATGCGTCTAATCCTGACTCTTCCAGTACATCAGCAAATACGCATATCTCAATGCCTGCTCCAGGTTCACATCTGCTTACATATGAGCAAATCGAAACTGGCTTATCTCGCCTTGAGGAAAATCTTAAGCTAACACCCGCACAAAGTAAAGCTTGGGATAATTTTGCAATCAAGGTGAGGCTCTATGCAAGCGATGTTGCCAAAGAAAGAGCTAAATTGAATAACGATAGTTCCGCTACTATTGATGGACTGAAATATCTGAATCAATCTACTGAAGATGCAAAAAATCGATATGCGAGCTTAAAAGAGGTTGATGAGTCCGCCAAACCGCTTTACAAATTATTGACTGCAGAGCAAAAGGCATCTTTTGATAGCAAAGTACATACTTTTATTAATGCAACTCAAAAAAGACTGGCACCAAGCCAACCAAACTACAACTTGCCAGAACTCAGTGGATCACCGTCGCCCAATCAAAACTCTGGATCAGGTACTTTGCCAGGTTACATTCACCAGTAAATGCGTAACCCCAACAATCTAAGCGGTCATATTCTGCCGACTTCGGGTGCAATGCTCGGGGTATGCATGACCGTTATCAGCATTGTGAAGCTAACCCAATCAAATCGGGGAATGGCTTACTGGGTTGATGATCTTTTAGCTTTAGACGCCCTGATCTTTCTAGCAAGCTCTATCTTTTCATACCTATCCATTCGAAGCAATTCAAAAACGGTTTATTTTGAAGATATTGCGGATAAGTTCTTTATGCTCGCATTGATTTGCATGGGTGCCGCAGTCTTACTTCTGACATATGAAATTGTGTAGGCGGTATGATAGTTGCATCTGGCCGTAAGCAGTCCTTAAATATTGGATACAATAATCTACAAGTAGTTCATCGCTTCAATGGTAGACCTATATATCTAGTGGGTTTGCCATGGAAGATTTGTGAAGATTGCTTCCACACTTTGTTGCACAGAAAGAAAAACGACTTAGGAATTTCTCCCCAAGCCGTTGATTTCATTGGTGGGCCCACCAGGACTTGAACCTGGGACCAAAGGATTCCGGTTTGTGTAGCTTTCACTACTCCCTGGACTATGCCTTCACCATATGCTCGCGCACTTAGGTGGGTGCCGTCTAGTCTCTACACCTTCAACAGCACTTTCATGCTGAAGCTTGGCTCGGCGTTAGCTTGGGCAATTAATTAAAACTACCTTTAGCTTTCTCCGAATTTGACACCATCCCTTATGCAGTTTCCACGCATAAGGCACAACTTTCGCTATGAGAGCAGAAGCCCATAATAGAGCCATATAAACAGGGGGTCTGCGGGTGGTCAGTGTCGGTGTGTAAGCAAATGTGTAAGCAAATTCATGGATTTAAAGGAAGTGTGGGGTCACTCTTTGGTTTTCAAAACCACAGGATTTTTGGAGCAACCATCTAACACTTCGTTACCCCAAAGTGCTTTTTGGTGTGTGGTTGATGAGCGTTACTTTAAGTAACACTTATTAAGGGGAAGGAATTGATTGATTACATACCAGTGACCTCTAAATAACCCTCGCCTCATAAGGAAGATTTATTTTCCATTGGGGATAAAACCTAAACATAACCAGCATGAATCAAAGAAAAGTGTGGGCCTTAAATAGCGTTCGTTAACAGACAGACATCTTTAATTAATTGCTTTGAAATAGGACTTGGTGGGAGATGTCACATAAATTATGAGAAATATTTTTATTTCGTCTTCTAGTCTAATTAGATAAAAATGAAGGTATGAAATGAAAAAGAATCTATTAGTTGCAGCATTACTTACGACAATTACAACCATCGCAACAGCCCAAACTAATCCATTCGAAGGTCCCTCAGTTGGCGTTAGCGTCAGCTCAGTGGGAGGCACAACTGACATATCAGGCACTTCCTCAGGAAATGCGGGTCAACAATCAATTATTCCCACAGTTGATGTTGGATATGCGTTTGGTATCACTAAGGAAATTGCTTTAGGTCTTACTGGTACTTACGATTTAGCAGATACTAAAGGAGGCACTGCCGGCGATGCCAACTTAGTAGGTAAAAAACATTACAGCATTAATCTTAAACCTGGCTATGTATTAGGTACAAGCACCATGATTTACGCATTGGTTGGTTATAACCGGATGTCAGGAACGATGAATTACAACGGATATACTGGGACTAGTAACTTAAATGGAATTGGTTATGGTTTAGGAATTGAAGCACTACTAAGTAAAAATATCTACGCGAGGATTGAGGGGCAGCAAGTCAAGTATTCCTCATCCACAATGAGTGGTGTAACGTATAAACCTAGCGCTACGCTAGCAACACTAGGCTTAGGATATAAATTTTAAGCGCTGCTCATCTTTTCCTTTATTGGATTTAATAAAATTAAACCACCCTGGGGATAGGGTGGTTTTTTTCATCTACCTTACAGAAAAATCAACTTCTCAAATGTACGAATCTAAGGGGATACTACACCAGGAATGCAGTCTATGAAAATTACTGTTGTCACTGAAAAAGGAATTGTGACACTTTCAGGCTCTTCTGATACTCAGGCAAAGATTGATAAGGCTATCAAATTAGCTGGTGCAGTAGATGGGGTTCAGTCAGTGAAAAGTAAGCTTGTAGTTTCAAACTAATCATTTGTTAGTACCAATAAAAAAGCCGCATTTGCGGCTTTTTTATTGAACTGTGTTTCTTTAGTTTACGGTTGACTTTGAGGAATTTGATTTAGGGGGTGACTTACTTTGACTCTTTTCATGTTGGTCATATACATAGCCGCCTACAGCGCCTATAGCAGCCCCACCTGCAGCGCCCCATAAAAGACCTCCACCAGTAAGAGCCCCAATACCCACTCCCGCTGCAGTACCAATAGCAGCGCCCGATAAGGTTCTTTGTTGCGTATCACTCATATTTGAGCAAGCAGACAAAGTTAATATTGAGGTTGCCGATAAAACGATAAGAATCTTTTTCATAGTAATTCCTTTTTGCTTTTAGCGAATGATTTTGTTAACTGCTTTTCCAGGGGACATGTTTGATGATTCACATGGAAAACGAACAGCCAAAAATCTCAACAATGTATCTGCTGCAGGAGCGGTGTTATATCCAGGATTTTGTTTAACCCAATCAATAAACTGATTCATTACTTCACGACGCGAAGGAGCTGGCTGAACTACACAAATGAAGTCTGGTGCCTTTTTAGGATGGCGAGTAACAAGATAGCCATCAAATACACCCTGACCATACACATCACAATAAATTTGTGGCTGTGGACTAGACTGATCTCCACAAACACCCGCTAACTCTTGCGTACTAATTGCCCTAGTGCCATCTGGGGTAGCTATTGCAATCCCAGAGAAAACTAATAATGAAGCTAAAAGCATTGTGATTTTTTTCATAGACTGCCATCTCTTTCTAATTAATTAAACTAACTAGAAATCAGTCTAGAAATGATTGGCAAATCGGTCTGTCTGTTATCAGACATATAGAATCTGCCAAATCCTTACTTACCAAGAGTTTTCACCTCCTGCCTATTGCTATTTAAAAACTTTTTTTATACGACCCATATTAATAGACAACAACACATTAACGAGTAGCATGAAAAGCAGGCTCACTTTTTGAAGTGCTGTGGGAATTATCAAATTGGAATCAATATGAAAAATCTGTGCGCCTTTACCTTTACAGTCCTCTTATTCGCTACAAATTCAGCGCACGCAAATAGAAGGCTGGCTTATAGCAACGGATGCATGGGTTGCCATCTTAAAGCCCATGCTCTCGGACGCAAAAGAGCGAATGGGCAATAAGACAACTAAAAGGATGAGTAGGCAATTACGAAATATGAATTCTGGCTACTTTTCGCATTCCCCGCCTATTCTCAGCTCGGCTCTCAATAGCGCTTTTTCTTACTAAAAAAGAGGTATCTCCCTAAAGCGGCAATTGAGAGTATTAAAGCAATCAGAACTAATATGCCCACTAAACCTATACCGCCTGTCATTGAACCATCCATCATCTGATACATATTTACCTCCGATCGAAATAACTATTCAATACCTAATTATGAAAAAAATTAGGTATTAGCTGAACACCCGCATGCTGAAGTTGAGGTCTTTTGCGCAGTATCACAACAATTCATTGCACTTTTTGAATGATCCTTTGCTTCACTTGCTTGATTCTTATCATGACATTGCGCAGCTTTTGTATGATTTTTTGCAGCATCTTCATGGTCACTGGCAGCTTGTTTATGAAGACGACTGGCTTCTTGGTGATTATCGGTCATTGTATTTTCCCTAGTAACTGATTTATAAGATAGGAACTTAGGCTCAACATACTTCTACTCTTGAAAAATGTGACGCAAAAGAAAAGGCCTGAATTCCTCAACTCATATTAAATAGATATATTTCGCTCGAATGTGCGGAGGAGCACTTAGTTCGTCATTATTAAAAAATAAAGCAATCACCCACTAGGACATTATTTAAATTTTGTTGCGGGGGTCGAGCCACCGACGCAAGGGATTTTTTAATGCTTAGCTCTACCGTCCTCTATTGGCCGAGGCTGTGTAAAAACTCAAAACACTTCCATTAATTTCGATTTAGAGCGTGTACACGGGTTTAGGTTTCTCAATAAAGCGCCCTGAGGGGCTCAAGCATCCTGTTTCGGTAAATATTGGTTTTTTA
>NZ_JAYGQU010000022.1:0-27508 GCF_035012985.1 Polynucleobacter sp. MG-28-Ekke-A2
GCTGTAAATCCTTCTTTGCCTGACAGGTAGTGATTGATGACCTCTAGCTTGAAGTCTTTGCTGTATTTGGACATGAGACTGACCCTTTAAAGTTGGATTGGGTGTCCAACTTTTGTGGGTCAGTTCAGTTGCCTCTCTTTTTCTTTGCTGAAGAATTTATTCTTCTTCGCGCCGCAAGTGCGGAAATAGAATCACATCGCGAATATTAGGTGCATCCGTCAGTAGCATAACTAAACGATCGATGCCAATACCACAACCACCAGTTGGAGGCATGCCGTACTCGAGGGCGCGGATGAAGTCATGGTCAAAGTACATGGCTTCTTCATCACCAGCTTCTTTTTGTTCTACTTGCTTACGGAAGCGGTTCGCTTGATCTTCAGCATCATTTAACTCAGAGAAGCCATTGGCAATTTCACGGCCGGTAATAAAGAGTTCGAAGCGTTCAGTGATGCCTGGGCGGGTATCGGATTCTCTGGCGAGTGGGCTGACTTCAATTGGGTAATCAATGATGTAAGTTGGCTCCCAAAGATGTTCCTCAGCAACTAATTCAAATAAAGCAAGTTGAAGTGCGCCGATACCTGCATTCTTGAGGGTTGGGGCGTCTGGGTTCTCACCACCTTTTTTCAATTCAGCGCGAATGAAGTTGATGTCATCCAACTGAGATGCATCATAGTCTTTGCCTGACTGGCCACAGTATTTGAGGATGGCCTCAGTAATAGTTAGGCGTTGGAATGGTTTGCTCAGATCAAGTTCGCGACCTTGGTGAGTTAGTACAGCAGTGCCTTGGGCATCTATTGCTGCTGCACGAATTAAGCCTTCTGTGAAGTCCATTAACCAGCGATAGTCTGTATATGCCGCATAGAATTCCATCATGGTGAATTCAGGGTTATGACGTGGGCTTACGCCTTCGTTACGGAAGTTGCGGTTGATTTCAAAGACACGCTCAAAGCCTCCGACTACCAAACGCTTGAGGTAAAGCTCTGGAGCAATACGCAAGAACATTTGCATGTCGAGTGCATTGTGGTGAGTAATGAAGGGCTTCGCTGCTGCACCACCAGGGATAGGGTGGAGCATTGGTGTCTCTACTTCCATGAAGTCGGCATCTAACATATGGCGACGTAAAGATGCGATTGCATTACTACGTGCTTTAAATGTATTGCGACTTTCTGGGTTCACAATGAGGTCTACATAGCGCTGGCGGTATTTAGTCTCTAGGTCTGAGAGGCCGTGAAACTTATCAGGCAGCGGACGCAGTGATTTACTGAGTAAGCGTAAGTTGCTGCACTCAACAGACAATTCACCTTTATTGGTCTTAAAGAGATTGCCTTCAGCAGAGATAAAGTCTCCCATATCCCAATGCTTGAAAGCACCATGAATGTCGGCACCGCTGAGCTCATCATTGATGTAGAACTGAATCTGTCCACTGCGATCTTGAATGGTGGCAAAGCTGGCTTTACCCATCACGCGTTTGAGAACCATGCGTCCGGCTACTTTGACATGAACTTTCTTGGCGGCTAATTCTTCTTTAGTCAGACTGTCGTAATGAGCATGTAAATCAGCCGCTAAATGAGTAGGAACAAAGTCATTCGGAAATGCAACACCACCAGCACGTAGCTTGGCCAGTTTTTCACGACGCTCCGCAATGATGTGATTTTCATCAACTACTTCAGTAGCTGGGGCAGTATCTAAATGGGTTTTATCGTTCATATCTATAGTGGTGCAGTAATGGGTGTTAGTTATTACACGCCTTGTTTTAGGCTGGCTTCAATAAAGGCATCGAGATCGCCATCTAATACTTTTTGAGTGTTGGAGATTTCGACGTTAGTGCGTAAGTCTTTAATGCGGCTTTGGTCAAGGACGTAGGAGCGGATTTGATGTCCCCAACCCACATCGGTCTTGCTGGCTTCTAACTTATCTTGTTCGGCACGGCGCTTTTGCATCTCATGTTCGTAGAGGCGAGACTTCAGCATGCTCATCGCTTCAGCGCGATTGCGATGCTGACTACGGTCGTTCTGACACTGCACCACAATTCCCGTTGGGATATGGGTTAAGCGTACTGCTGAGTCTGTTTTATTAATGTGCTGACCACCCGCACCAGAGGCGCGGTAGGTGTCAGTGCGGATATCGGCAGGATTAACGTCGATCTCAATCGAGTCATCAATCTCTGGATACACGTAGATAGAGGCAAAGGAAGTATGACGACCGTTGGATGAGTCAAAAGGCGACTTCCGTACTAAACGGTGTACGCCAGTTTCAGAGCGGAGGTGTCCGTAGGCGTATTCACCATCGACTTTGATAGTCGCACTCTTAATGCCTGCAACGTCGCCATCAGACTCTTCGAGTATTTCTGTTTTATAGCCTTTACGCTCGCAATACTTGAGGTATTGACGATAGAGCATGCTGGCCCAATCACAGGCTTCGGTACCGCCAGCTCCAGCTTGAATGTCGATAAAGCAATTACATGAATCCATCTCGTTATGGAACATGCGGCGGAACTCTAGGTCGCCGATAGTCTTGCTATAACTCTCAACATCCTTCTCAATAGCACCGATGGTTTCAAAATCGCTTTCTTCTTTGGCCATGTCAAACAGCTCAAGTGCGCTAGTAATATTGGTATTGAGATCGGTAAGAGTCGCCACTACGCCATCGAGCAATTTCTTTTCTTTGCCCAGCGCTTGTGCTTTCTTTTGATCATCCCAAATGGTGGGATCTTCCAGAATCGAGTTAACTTCGGTAAGGCGACGTGACTTTACTTCGAAGTCAAAGATACCCCCGAAGAGCTTGCTCACGGGTGAGCAGATCGGACAAGGTATTCGAAATAGTATTTAGTTGTTCAGCTTCCATGCCCTAATTATAAGGGGGTTATTGCCCTGGGCTCTTAGGTGTTGGCCATCTCATCATGGGCTTCAATCATTAACTGCACTCGGGCCTGACCCTGATAACGGTCAGTGACAAGGCGATAGGCTAATTTAGCTTTGGCGGGCAGGCTCTGAGTGCGGTTAAACCAAACGGCAGTAAGTGGCTTATTGGTCGGCTTGAGTTCAGAACTGCCGATAGGGCGAACCATCAGTCGTAAATGCTTTTCTTTCATGAGACTTTGCTGGGTAATTTCGAATTCCCCATAGAAAACGGGCTGAGGGAAGCCCTGACCCCAGATCTCTTCAGCAAGTAGATCACCAATCTCAGGGGTAAATTCAGAGAGCTCCAACGTGCCATCGTGGGCATGGCGACGCTCTAGTAACTCATCCGTTAATAGGCTACTTGCTACCTCCTGAAAGCACGCATCAAACTTTTCAAAATCACTTTTTCGAATCGTCAAGCCTGCTGCCATCGCATGACCGCCAAACTTCAAAATCAGTCCGGACTCTTTTTTAGAAACAAGATCTAAGGCATCTCTCAAGTGAAAGCCTGTCAGTGAACGACCGGAGCCACGTAATTCTTCACCGGTGCTGCCATCGGCAGGAGCAAACACAATCGCTGGGCGATTAAAACGCTCCTTCAGTCGTGAAGCCACAATGCCAACAACTCCCTGATGCCATTCGGGATTCCATAAACAAATGCTAGAGCGCTCAGTCATAGTGCCATCAAGTTGATCTTCTGCAAGATGGGAGAGGGCAGTTTCTTGCATCCCCGTTTCAATCACGCGGCGTTCGCGATTAATGCGATCGAGTTCATGCGCAAGATTAAGAGCCTCATCTATATTGTCAGTGAGGAGCAAGCGGATACCTAAAGTCATATCCGCTAGACGCCCAGCAGCATTGAGTCTGGGGCCGATGGCAAAGCCTAGGTCAAAGGTGTTCGCTTTACGTGGATCTCGTGTTGCCGCCTGAAATAGCGCCTGAACGCCTGGCTGGGATATCCCAGCGCGGATACGCTTCAAGCCATTAGAAACTAATACTCGATTGTTGCGATCGAGTTGTGCTACGTCAGCAACTGTTCCTAAGGCAACAAGGTCGAGGAGGTTTTCTACTTTAGGTTGAGTTTCATTGGTGAATTTTCCGCGCTTGCGAAGTTCAGCGCGTAATGCCACCAGCATATAAAACATCACGCCAACACCAGCAAGTGCTTTGCTTGGAAAGCTGCAACCTGGTTGGTTGGGATTAACAATTGCCAGCGCCTTCGGTAAGTTATCTCCAGGTAGATGATGGTCGGTCACAATCACTTCCATACCTAATTCACGAGCACGATCAACGCCAGCCTCACTAGCAATGCCGTTATCGACAGTGATCAGGTATTTCGGTTTAGGCGTTTGCTGTGCTGCTAACTCAACAACCTCAGGCGTGAGGCCATACCCCATCGTAAAGCGGTTCGGAACCAGAAACTGAATTGGGGTGTCAGGTCCGCCGAGCATGCGTAGGCCCCGCAGGCCAACAGCACAAGCGGTTGCGCCATCACAGTCATAGTCTGCGACGATCAGCATAGGCTCTTTTTTCTCAAGGATATCAGCGAGTAAAGAGGCGGTACTGATGCAATTCTTTAGTTCAACTGGTGAAATCAGTTGTTTTAAATCGAGCGAGAGTTCTTCTGGAGATTGCAGGCCTCGAGCGGCATAGAGTCTAGCCAGTAGTGGGTGTAAGCCACTCTGCGCTAACCAGGTAGCAGTGCGTTCTGAGAAAGGACGTTGTGAAAATAAGCTCATATGAAATTCATGCGTAACTCATGACTGACTAATTTCCTTCCAAGTCAGAGGCTCTGCTTTTTTCCAGAAGGCCCAAGATTTTTTATTGAGGTCTTTAGCGGTGAAAATACGTTCGCGTACCTTTCCCAGCAGAAAGTCGATGATGACAACCTCATCCAGTTGTTTGCTATGCAGTGCTGCACTTAACTGAGGCCAGGCTGCTTGTGGTTGATCAAGCCAGGCAAAGGCGCCAACTAAATTTTTATCATCTAAATGGATTTCATGTGGAAGGCTTAATAGCTTGGATAGGCCAGCCAGAATGGGGTGTGAGCCGATGAGACGCTGAGATTGTTTTAATAATGCAGGCGCTTGAACGTCATTGAGCTTACCGATGCCGCTAATCCAGATTGAGTTGATGCTGGGCATACCACGTTGTCCGCGCTCTTCATTAACGGGGCCAATATGCCAAAGCATTTGGATTTCATTTTGAAGTTTGCGCCAACGTTTCGCGATACCTTCTTCTTGAGTATCACGCGGCATCCACCAATCAATATTCCGGCCATGAGCCTGGTCCACACTGTAACTTGCTAGGCTGGAAAATGGGCCGGCAGGAATAAACCAATAATGCTGGTTATAAAAAAGTACGGAACCCTGAAAATCTTCTTCAATAAAAGGTAGCGCTGCTTGAAGAAGCTCGGCTGACTCTTCCGGAGTCAGATCAATCTGGTTTTGACCCATCAAAATGAGGTGATCTCGAGTGGCATGCAGATGAATGGGTTGTAAGCAGGCAATGACTTCGTTTGGGTTAACGACTTGATTGGCTTGTCCGAGCAGTAAGATCGGTGCAAGAGGGAGTAATTCGCCGAGCAAAAAGCGCTCATGAGGTAGTCCCTTGTGGGGGCTATCTCTACTTTCGAGCTCATCCAAGGCATCTTCCCCTGAAAGCATCAGGGTGAAGCGGCGTAGCGGGGCCTTGGGGGAGGTGAAATTCGCAGTCATTCCCCTGATTTTAGGTGGCATTTAAGTATTCCATCAGTTTGTCTGCGCGATTCACTAAACTGTGGCTATGTTAAGACTTCCTATTGAGCTAGAAATTGGCCTACGCTACACCCGATCCAAGCGTCGTAAGACCGTGGGGAAGCGTGATGGTTTCCTATCCTTTATCTCCGGGATTTCTACTGCTGGTATCGCCTTAGGGGTTGCCGCGCTGATTGTGGTTCTTTCGGTGATGAACGGTTTCCAAAAGGAAGTGCGTGATCGTATGTTGTCGGTGCTATCTCATGTGGAGATTACCGCTCCTGATGGACTGGCAAACTGGGAGCCACTGGCGCTGAAGGTTGCAGCTCAACCACACGTTATTGGTGTGGCACCCATGGTGAGTTCTCAAGGTTTATTGACTCGCGAAGGGGTAATGCGTGGCGTTGCTATTCGTGGCATCTTGCCTAGCGAAGAAGGTAAGGTTTCGGATTTACCAAAACAATTTGTTAACGGCAATATTGATGATCTAAAGCCCGGTAGTTTTGGTGTCGCTTTAGGCGCACAACTTGCGGCCATTGTTGGTGCACATGTCGGCGATCGTATTAATTTAATTGTTCCAGAAAGTGATTTAACTCCAGCAGGTGCTATGCCGCGGATGCGCACTTTGCAGGTAGTCGGCATTGTTGACAGCGGCCATTATGAATACGACAGTTCTCTAGCTATCATGCATTGGAAGGACGCTGCTGCCCTGTTACGCCTACATGATCCGTCCGGTCTGCGCGTCAAGGTAGATGATATGCAGCGGGCCCCAGAAGTCGCTAATGAGTTAGCAGCGATTGTTCCTCAGGCGCTTTGGGTCACTGATTGGTCAAGATCGAACCGCAATTGGTTTGCAGCAGTTCAGACTGAAAGAAAGATGATGTTCATCATTCTGACTTTAATTATTGCCGTAGCCGCATTTAATTTGGTATCCACCTTAGTCATGACAGTGAATGAGAAGCAAGCTGATATTGCCATTCTGAGAACCATGGGCGCAAGCCCTGGACTCATTCAAAGAATATTTTTAATTCAGGGATTGGCGATTGGTCTTTTGGGTTCCTTGGTTGGTGTTGCATTGGGTCTATTGATTGCGCTGAACATTGATGTCATCGTGCCGGTCATTGAAGCTATTTTCCGTGTGCAGTTTTTGCCGCGTGAGGTGTATTTCATTAGCGAATTGCCTTCTGATGTTAGGACTAGCGATGTACTGACTGTGGGATTAATGGCATTTGGTCTTTCTGTATTAGCGACGCTTTACCCAAGTCGTCGTGCTGCCAAGGTCCAACCTGCGGAGGCCCTGCGTTATGAGTAATTCAGCTATGAGTGATGTCAATAACTTAGTGCTGAAGGCCAGAGGCTTAGCCAAGACCTATGGTCAAGGACCCACTGGCGTAGAGGTATTAAAAGCGATTGATTTGGATATTTCTCCATCGGAGAAGGTGGCTATCGTCGGTTCTTCGGGTTCTGGCAAGAGCACCTTACTTCATTTATTGGGTGGTTTAGATACTCCAAGCGCTGGCTCCGTCATTTTGGCTGGTTCTAACTTGAATAACTTATCAGTGAAGAAGTTAGATCAACTGCGTAACCATAGTCTTGGGTTTATTTATCAATTCCATCATCTCTTAGATGAATTTAGTGCTGCAGAGAATGTGGCTTTGCCTTTGCGTATTCGTGGCCTTAGTAATGATGAGTCAATGGAGCGCGCTAGCAAGATGCTTAAGGCGGTTGGCTTAGCTGCACGTGAACTCCATACTCCAGGTGAATTATCTGGGGGAGAGCGTCAGCGTGTGGCAGTAGCTCGTGCCTTGGTTGGTAATCCCGCTTGCGTTCTGGCGGATGAGCCAACCGGCAATCTCGATACCGAGACTGCAGACGGCGTATTTGATTTGATGTTGGACATCGCTCGAGATCAAGGCACAGCCTTTGTGATCGTGACGCATGACCCGGTACGCGCTAAACGTTGTGATCGGATCTTGCATTTAGAGCGTGGAGTATTAAAACCATTCTCTGTGTGAGTGGGCATCCCATGTGGATTGATACCCATTGCCATTTAGACGCTCTTGAGTTTGCGATTTCATTGCCGACAATTATTCAGGCGGCCACTGAAAAAAACGTTAAAGCAATACTATTGCCCGCTGTGAAGGTGGCAGACTGTGCTCATGTTAGAGAGTTAGCCCATCAATATAGTCAACAAATCCCGGGTTTGGTTTATACCCTAGGAATACACCCGCTCTATACCAATCAAGCCCAAGAGGGCGACATGGAAACACTTGAGAAAAGAATTGTCGAATCCCTATCTGATCCTCGCTTTGTGGGTGTCGGTGAAATTGGTTTGGATTATTTTGTAGAGGATTTAGACCCTCATAAGCAGGAGTTCTTTTTCAATGCGCAATTGGATTTGGCTCAGAAATATCAATTGCCCGTAATTCTGCATGTGCGTCGCTCTCAGGATGCAATCTTAAAAGCCTTGCGTCGTCGAAGTATCCCCAGTGGAATTGCGCATGCTTTTAATGGCAGCTTTCAGCAGGCCGAGCAATTTATTGAGCTCGGATTTAAATTGGGGTTTGGCGGTGCAGCGACTTATGAGCGCGCTTTGCAAATCCGTAGACTTTTAAAAGAATTGCCGCTTGACAGTATTGTGACTGAAACAGATTCTCCCGACATCCCACCAGCATGGCTCAGAGGGGAGGGTATTGCTTTTAATGAGCCTGCTTTTCTACCGCGGATTGCAAAAGAACTTGCCTTAGTTAGGGGTGTCAGTGATGCTGAATTTGCTTCGGCGGTATGGGGTAATGCAATGCAAGTGTTGCCACGCTGGTCTGCCCTCTGCGCAGGTATTCCTCAGCTCTTAAGTCTCAACTTAGCCTCTTAATTTCTTGCGATTAGCTATTACGGCATTCATTGCCGGGGGATTACTCCTTTTATTTTTGCCGCAATTGCCAGAATATTGGCTCATTTCCTGCATTACTTTTAGCGTAGTTTGTTTGCTGACAATCCTGCTTTCTAATCAAGGATCTCTTCTTAAGAAATTTGCAGTGATTGGCCTGCTATTTGTAGTGGGGTTTGCATGGAATGCTTTGTATGCTGAAAATCGCTTAAAGAATGTTCTCGCCACAGAGTTGGAGGGCAAAGAGTTAACGCTCAAGGGAAGAGTTGTAGCATTGCCGCAAAGTAATTCATCGGGTGCCAAGTTTGCCTTTGAGGTCGATGAGGCCTTCTCTGGAAAAGAAGCCCTGAATCACTTTCCAGAGAGAATCTATTTGAGTTGGCAGCCTGCCTGGAGAAATCCTCAAGCAATTCCAGAGGTAATTCCTGGGCAGCGCTGGAAGATCATGGCAAAGCTAAAGCGTCCTTATGGTTCCTTAAATCAACATACCTTTGATTTTGAGCGTTGGTCTTTTCATCAAGACTTTGGAGCTAGTGGATCAGTAAGGTCTGGGGAGTTATTGCTGGATAAAGATATCTTTTGGACAGAGCTTGAGTTACGTATGGAGCTTTCTAGATGGCATCTGCGAAAAAAGATTCAGTCTATGCTGCCGGATGATGCAAGGTATGTCGGTGTTTTGATTGCTTTGGTAATGGGTGATCAGAACGCCATCGATCAAGATGACTGGCAAGTATTTAATGCAACGGGCATTGGGCATCTCATCTCTATATCTGGGCTTCATGTAACTATGTTGGCGGGTGTTGGTGCTTCATGTGCTGCATTTATATGGCGTAGACGCACTTGGCCTCTGATTACTCCAGTCAGCAAGGTAGCGGCAGTAGCGGGATTTGTAACTGCGTTTATCTATGCGTGGTTGGCGGGCTTTCAGATTCCAGCGCAAAGAACGATGTATATGGTTGGGGTGGTGGCATTTGCGTTATGGACTGGCCGAAATCCACGTTCTTTTGATATCTGGTGGTGGGCCCTGGCATTCGTGTTGCTCATTGATCCTATGGCGCCCTACACACCAGGCTTTTGGTTATCTTTCGGTGCAGTGGCTGCCATACTCTATGCCATGGGGGATTCGTCTGGTTTATTGGGCATCCCTACGGGTAAAGAATTAGAAACGCATTGGATGTATCGCATCGGGCAAGCCCTTCGTGAGGCATGTCGTGTCCAAGCCGTTGTCACACTGGCGCTGCTGCCATTGACTTTGTATTGGTTTTACCAAATTTCAATTGTTTCACCATTGGCAAATGCGTTTGCTATTCCGCTGGTAAGTTATATCGTGACTCCGCTGGCAATTGCCGGCGCCTTACTTCCGGAATTTATCGGCCGCTGGCTCTTATTGCCGGCGCATGCATCCATGGAATATCTTGCAGTCATCTTGGAGTGGATGGCGAGCTGGAGTTGGTCTGTGGCTTGGTCAAAGCAGCCTGAGTGGTGGATGCTGGTGATTGCTGGATGCGGAATTGTGTATGCAATTCGACCTGGTCCGATTGGTGAAACGTGGAAAGGTCGATTGCTTGGCATCTGTTTATCTGGCCCCTTATTTTTTTGGCCAAGCCAATTATTTGGAGATGCCTATCGCGCTCAAGGAGAGTTTAGGGCTAGCGTTTTTGATATTGGTCAGGGCACAGCAGTTCTCATCGAAACCGCTAATAGAAAATTGTTATACGACACAGGGCCTATTCAAGGCAAGAAAGATGATGCAGGTCAGAGAGTGATTCTCCCCTATTTACGTGGCAAGGGAATTAATCACATTGATCTGATGGTAATTAGTCATAGCGATAGTGATCATATTGGTGGGGCTGCAACACTTCTGAAGAGTATTCAATTTGATTTGATGATGGGATCTTTACCCAGCGCTAATCCACTACTTCAAAATTTATATAAAAGAAAGATTCCAGCCCTTCCCTGTCGCTTCGGTCAGAGCTGGAAATGGGACGGTGTCGAGTTTGTCATCTGGCACCCTCATGAAGAGACAGTATTTACTGATCAATATCCTGGGAAGCCTAACGAAATGAGTTGTGTGCTTGAGGTACGCAATCAACAAAGCTCGCTTTGGTTAACAGGCGATGTTGAAAAGCAAGGTGAAGCAGAAATTACCGAGCGCTTAGATGAAAAAATGTTGCATGAAATTGGCGATAGAGAATTAATTTTTATGGCACCACATCATGGCAGCAAAACCTCCTCTTCCTTGGCGCTCCTTCAAAGATTGGAGCCTCATCAGGCTTTTGCACAAAATGGCTATCGCAATCGTTATGGGCATCCACATCCAGATGTCACGGCACGCTATCAAGGCTTGGGGATTCCTTTTCATCAAACCCCGAAAACAGGTGCCCAGACTTGGCTATTTAAAAATAATTCAAAATCTTCGACACAGTTTTTGCGGCATGATATAAAACGGATATGGCATCGATCGATGTCAAATTGAGTAAGAGGATTCTGCTGATGAATAAATTACTTGTCCTATGTTCTCTGGTGGTTGCTGTGACATTTGGATGCGCTGGTGCGAATGTTCGCCCCCTCGTAGATATGAAGGGCGTCAATGAGGCTACTTATGAGAGCGATTTAAAAGACTGTCAAAATTATGCTCAACAACAATCAGGAATGGGTTCTACAGCCGCCAAAGGAG
The DNA here is from genome assembly GCF_035012985.1 of Polynucleobacter sp. MG-28-Ekke-A2. Classification (NCBI taxonomy): domain Bacteria; kingdom Pseudomonadati; phylum Pseudomonadota; class Betaproteobacteria; order Burkholderiales; family Burkholderiaceae; genus Polynucleobacter; species Polynucleobacter sp. MG-28-Ekke-A2. The sequence continues at coordinate 11,200 of NZ_JAYGQU010000022.1, forward strand.
CTGGTGCTGGCGCGGTAGTCGGTGGTCTGCTGGGATTGGTTACTGGCGGCAACGGATCAGGAATTGCGCAGGCTGCTGGAGCTGGCGCCGTAATTGGTGGCGCAGGTGGTGCGTTTAGTGGAAACCAAGCTCAAGAGGCTGTTGTGAAGAGGTGTTTGAGTGGTCGCGGTTACAAGGTTTTGAACTAAAGCCACCCTGAAATAGCTAAAAAGCTCGAGTAATCGGGTTTTTTTTGCCCAGAAAAGCAAAAAGCCCTTAAAGATTAAGGGCTTAGTACGTAAATCTTGGTTGCGGGGGCAGGATTTGAACCTACGACCTTCGGGTTATGAGCCCGACGAGCTGCCAGACTGCTCCACCCCGCGTCTGAAGCTAAAATTCTACCATTTTTTGGGGGTCCCTGTCGAGGTATTCCTGTAAATAACGCATAAATAAGGCGTTTTATCGAAGAAATTCTCGTTTTAATCGCTGCCGGCAAGGAGTAACATATTGCCACGCAACATCACGCCAAGGTTTAATAATGTCAGTTAGCAATCCTGAGTTTTCAGAATCATCCTTATTGCGGCCTGTAGAGATTTCTCGAGAGGATCATCCTCACAAAAAAGGCGCCTCGATCTCCCTTATGTTCGCGGCTATCGGCGTTGTCTTCGGCGACATTGGTACAAGCCCCTTATATGCGTTAAAAGAATGTTTTAGTCCCGAGCATGGCATTCCGTTTTCTGCAGATGCTGTGTATGGCGTCATCTCGATGGTATTTTGGGCTTTTGCGATTGTGGTCTCGCTGAAGTATGTTTTATTCGTGATGCGTGCAAACAATCATGGCGAGGGCGGTATTTTGGCGCTTATGGCTTTGGCATTGAGAACTGTAAAGACTGGCTCAAAGCGTTCCTTGGTAATCATCATGGCTGGCGTCTTTGGGGCCTGTATGTTTTATGGTGATGCCATCATTACCCCAGCAATTTCTGTGCTTTCTGCTGTTGAAGGTCTTGAGGTGATATCCAGTGATTTAACGCGTTATGTCATACCGATCACTATTTTTATTCTAGTCGTCCTGTTTTTTATTCAGAAGACCGGAACCGATTTAGTTGGCAAACTTTTTGGCCCGATCATGATGGTCTGGTTTATTGCTATCGGATTGATGGGGGTGCATCAGGTTATTCAAAACCCAGCTATTTTTGCTGCCATTAATCCTCTTTTTGCTATTCGATTCTTGATCGAACATTCATTGCAAGGCTTTATTGTTTTGGGAGCGGTCTTCCTGGTATTGACTGGTGCTGAAGCTTTATATGCCGACATGGGTCACTTTGGACTCAAGCCTATTCGTATGGGTTGGTTCTTCATTGTTATGCCTTGCTTGCTCCTGAATTACTTTGGTCAGGGCGCCATGTTTTTGAACAACCCAGAGACGATTACCAACCCATTCTTTTTGATGGTTCCCGAATTCCTGGTATTTCCTTTGGTGATATTGGCCACTGCTGCAACTGTGATTGCTTCGCAAGCGGTGATTTCTGGTGCGTTCTCAATGACCAGCCAAGCAATCCTTTTGGGCTTTGTCCCACGTATGAAAGTGCGTCACACCTCTGATAGAGAAATTGGTCAAATCTATATGCCCTTGGTGAACTGGGCTTTGTTGATTCTAGTGATCGCCGTGGTTTTAGCATTTAAGAAATCTGAAAATTTGGCGGCTGCATACGGTATCGCTGTTACAACTACGATGATCGTAACCACCTTCTTGGCCGCTATTGTGATGCGTGTTGTGTGGCGTTGGAATACTCTATTGGTAACTTTAGTTATTAGTGCTTTTTTGGTCGTGGATTTAGCTTTCTTAACTGCTAATCTCTTAAAAATTATGGAAGGCGGCTGGTTCCCGCTGCTACTCGGTGCCGCATGCTTCTTATTGCTGATGACTTGGTATCAAGGTCGCAAGATTTTGCGTCACAACGCAATGAATAATGGTATTGAACTGAAGAGTTTTATTGAGGCTTTGATGAAACATCCTCCGCATCGTGTAGAGGGCACTGCTGTTTTCTTGACGGCGCACGTGGATTACGTACCAGTTTCTTTCCTGCATAACCTAAAACATAACCATGTACTCCATGAGAGAGTATTTTTCTTAAAGGTCAGTATTTGGGATGTGCCGTACGTAAAAGACAGTGAGCGTATTACCTTGCGCGATCTTGGTAATGGCATTTATGTTGTTCGTGCGGTTTATGGTTTCAATGAAACTCCAGACATGGGTCAAATCATTGAATTAATCGAGAAGAGTTCTGGATTGAATTTTGATTTGATGAATACCTCATTCTTCTTATCGCGTGACACGATAGTTTCTACTGAGATACCGGGTATGGCTATGTGGCGTGAAAGATTATTTTGCTGGATGTATCAGAATGCCGGTCGCCAGTCAGACTTCTTCAAAATTCCTGCAAACCGTTTGGTTGAGATGGGTGCGAAGGTCGAGATTTGAGAAAGAGTCTTTTGCTCCAATCAAAAATATTGATTTCAATATTTTTATTGGCTTCTGCACTGAACGGTGTTGTATTGGCCACTCCTGCAGAAGAGGCTGACCTCGATCAGTTGAATAAGATTGAGCAAGAGCTTGAGGTGCAGCGTGACTGGGCTAAATATCGCTGGGGCAAAGCATCCTCTGAGTGCTACCAGAATTACTGGGTTAACTCTTGCTTGAGAAGTGCTCGCGCAGACTATCGCAAGGAAATCGATCCGATTCGTGAGCAAGAGGTGGCTTTGCATGAAGTGCAACGTAAGCTTCGTGATAGTTTAAAGACTCAAGAAGACGCTAAGCGTGCTGCTGAGAGGGCCTCGCCTGAAAAAGCGGCTGAAAGAGCAGCCAATCAACGTGAGTTTGAGCAAAAGCAAAAAGATGCTGCAGCCAGAGCGGCTGATCTAGAGCAACGACGTAAGGATGCCCCTAAGCGCGCACAAGAAAATAAAGCGGGCACTCAGCTCGATTAATTTCGATTTAATTATTTTTATATTTCATTAGGCAACTCTTGGCTAAAGTCAAATCGGTTTATATCTGTCAGTCTTGTGGTGGTACCTCCGCTAAGTGGCAGGGCCAGTGCCCATCTTGCCAGGCTTGGAATACTTTGGAAGAGGGTCTGCCAGAAACAACATCTAATTCTCGCTTCCAGGGCTTGGCGCAATCTCTTCCAAGACAAAAGTTATCCGCTATTAGTGCTGAAGACCTGCCGAGATTTAGCACAGGCGTTGAAGAGTTTGATCGCGTTCTAGGTGGTGGCTTGGTTCCTGGTGGCGTGGTACTTTTGGGTGGCGATCCTGGTATTGGTAAATCTACCTTGCTACTCCAGGCATTAGCAGAGATGAGTTCTGCGGGCATGAATGTGCTCTATAGCAGCGGCGAAGAATCCGCTGCGCAGATTGCTCTGCGTGCAAAGCGTATTGCTTTAGATGCACCTCAGCTTGAAGTGTTGGCGGAGATTCAGCTGGAAAAACTGATTTCGATTATGGATACCGTGAAGCCGCAAGTATTGGTAGTGGATTCGATTCAGACTTTGTATTCAGAGGTGTTAAGTTCAGCTCCTGGCTCTGTTGCGCAGGTTCGTGAGTGTGCGGCGCAGCTCACTAGGGCCGCTAAATCAAGTGGTATCTGTGTGCTGATGGTCGGGCACGTTACCAAGGATGGTCATCTTGCTGGTCCTAGGGTCTTAGAGCACATTGTCGATACCGTTTTGTATTTTGAGGGTGATACCCATTCCTCTTTTCGCTTAGTGCGTTCAATTAAGAATCGTTTTGGCGCAGTCAATGAGCTGGGCGTATTTGCAATGACTGAAAAAGGTCTGCGCGGTGTAACTAATCCATCAGCAATTTTTCTGTCACAACATGAGCAAATGGTTCCGGGCGCTTGTGTATTGGTGACCCAAGAGGGCAGTAGACCTTTGCTGGTAGAGATTCAGGCTTTAGTAGATACAGCGCATGTGCCTAATCCCCGTCGTTTAGCAGTTGGCTTGGAGCAAGCTCGTTTAGCGATGCTCTTGGCGGTACTGCATCGTCATGCTGGCGTCGCTTGTTTTGATCAAGATGTTTTCTTAAATGCAGTAGGTGGCGTCAAGATTTCTGAGCCAGCCGCTGACTTAGCCGTTCTTCTGGCGATTCAGTCTTCGATTCGCAATCGCGCATTGCCAAAAGAGTTGATTGTCTTTGGTGAAGTAGGTTTGGCTGGTGAGATTCGTCCTTGTCCTCGTGGTCAAGAGCGCTTGAAAGAAGCTGCTAAATTAGGCTTCACTGTGGCCATTATTCCAAAAGCAAATATGCCCAAGACCAAGATTCCGGGATTGAAAGTAATTCCAGTCGAGCGAATTGATCAAGCCATTGCTGCGGCTGCTGAGCTGAGTTAATTCCCTAGCGTAAGTCTTCCGCTTGAATTAATAAGACTTGCTCTTCTCCTGCGGAGACTTCCATCCAGATTGCTGGAATTTGTGGGAAAGCTTTTTTGAAATGCTCATACTCATTACCAATCTCGAGCAAAATAGCGCCGCGCTCAGATAGGTAATCGGGTGCTGAAGCAATAATTCGCCTGATGATGTCCATGCCATCCTCTCCACCAGCTAAAGCCAATTCTGGTTCCGCGTGATATTCAGTAGGAAGCGCATTCATCGAAGCGGCGTTTACATATGGTGGGTTACAAATAATGAGATCAAAGAGGTTATCTTCATTAGGCTCTGGTAGGGCATCCCACAGATCGCCATCTAATAGCTCTACTTGAGAGCTGAGACCGTGACGATCTAAGTTACGGGCAGCCACAGAGAGTGCGGGCATGCTGATATCGCATGCACTTACATGAATATCCGGGCATGACAGAGCTAAGAGGATTGCCAGCGAACCGTTGCCAGTACAAAGATCAAGCGCCTTGCCATCAGCTGGCAGCCAGGTCTCTAGTGAGCCATTTACGATAAGCTCTGCAATCCAGGAACGCGGCACAATACTTTGCTCGCTGCAGAAAAAAGGCACGCCCATGAGCCAGGCTTCACCCAAGATGTAGGCTAGTGGTTTGCGTGTCGAGATTCTGGTATCGGCAATAGCGGATGCTTTTTGCTGTTGCTCATCGGAGATTGCATCATCTAGGTGATCCAAAGCTTCTGCGGGGCTGAGATTAAGCTGTTTGCTCACAATCCACAAAGCTTCACTTTGGGCATCAATTGCCCCGTGGCCATAATGTAAGTTTGCTGCTTCGAGCATTTGTGCGATCTGATTAACGCACTGGTTTACTGTGACGTGTTGCTGAGACTCAGGATCCATGATGGAGGGGTTCTTTAGAAGAAAAGGCAGGTGCGCAATTAATCGATCAAGCGATTAATTGTTCGAGTGTCTTGCGATAGATATTTTTGAGTGGCACCACATCATCAACAATAACGCACTCATCGATCTTGTGACTAGTCGCATTGAGGGGGCCAAACTCCACTACCTCTTTGCAAATCTTGGCGATAAAGCGGCCGTCACTAGTCCCACCAGTAGTAGAGAGTTCTGTATCAATATTCACTTCTGCTTTGATAGACTTGCGTAATGCTCCAGCCAGGTCACCATCACCAGTGATGAACGGGCTACCGCCCAATACCCAGTCAATCTCAAATTCAAGACCCGCATCTTTCAGAATCTTTTCTAGACGCCCACGTAGTTGCTCTGGCTTACTCTCGGTGGAGAAGCGGAAGTTAAAGTCGATCACCAACTCACCAGGAATCACGTTATTAGCACCGGTGCCAGCATGCACGTTGGAGATCTGAAAGCTGGTGGGTTGGAAGTATTGATTACCTTTGTCCCACTCGGTTTCTACTAATGCAGAAATCGCTGGTGCCGACAGATGAATTGGATTTTTGCCGAGGTGAGGGTAGGCGATATGCGCCTGAATACCCTTCACTTTAAGTTTGCCCGAAAGGGATCCACGGCGACCATTCTTAATCATGTCGCCAAGCTTATCCACTGAAGTAGGCTCACCAATAACGCAGTAATCCAAACGCTGACCTTGTTTTTGCAAGCGATCGCACATAATGACTGTGCCATCGTTAGCAGGACCCTCTTCATCGCTTGTAATTAAGAACGCAATAGTGCCCTGATGATCTGGGTGTGTAGTGACAAATTCTTCTGTAGCAACCACAAAACCAGCGAGGGATGTTTTCATATCCGCTGCGCCACGACCATAGAGCATGCCGTCACGAATGGTTGGGGTAAAGGGGTTGTTGGTCCACTTCTCCAATGGGCCTGTAGGCACCACATCAGTATGACCTGCAAATACTAAGACTTTGCCTTGATCACCAGACGTACCTTTTTTAATGGCCCACAAGTTGGTTACCTGGAAGTTTTCAGGGCCACTCACCACGCTTTCAGTATGAAAGCCAATCGCTTGGAGGCGTTTAGCAATTAAGTCTTGGCAGCCACCATCGGCCGGAGTTACGGAATGGCAGGCGATGAGAGCTTCGGTGAGCTCAAGTGTGGCGCTCATGGATTTAACTTAGTCGCGGAGTAATTCGTTAATAGCTGTCTTTGCTCTTGTTTGAGCATCAACCTTCTTAACGATGATTGCGGCATACAAGCTGTATTTGCCGCAAGCGGAGGGAAGTGAGCCTGGAACAACTACTGAGCCAGCTGGAACGCGGCCGTAGTGGACTTCGCCAGTTTCGCGGTCATAAATCTTGGTGCTTTGGCCAATATAGACACCCATGGATAAAACAGCGTTTTCTTCAATCACAACGCCTTCAACCACCTCAGAGCGAGCGCCAATAAAGCAGTTATCTTCAATAATCACTGGGCCAGCTTGGATTGGCTCCAAAACACCGCCAATACCAACGCCGCCAGAAAGGTGAACATTTTTGCCAATTTGGGCGCAAGAACCTACGGTTGCCCAGGTATCGACCATCGTGCCTTCGCCTACATAAGCGCCAATATTGACGTAAGAAGGCATTAAAACAGCGTTTTTGCCAATAAATGAGCCGCGGCGGGCCATGGCAGGGGGAACCACGCGGAATCCACCGGCAGCAAAGTCGGCGGCAGTGTAGTTTTCAAACTTGCTGGGAACCTTATCGTAGAACTGGGTAAAGCCACCAGCACTCATAGGTTGATTGTCTTCTAGGCGGAATGAGAGCAAAACAGCCTTCTTAACCCACTGATTTACCTCCCATTTACCGACGTCACGTCGCTCAGCCACACGGATAGTGCCGGCATTGAGGCCTTCTAAAACGGCATTTACGGCATTACGGACATCCCCCGGGGCGCTATCTGGGGAGAGGTTTGCGCGGTTTTCCCAGGCTTGTTCAATGATGTTTTGTGGTGATTGGCTCATGCTTTTTAGTTAACTATCAGATTGTTAAGGGATTTTGTCCCGGGAGGTAGATTTATCATTATATAGATGGGGCAAAAACGCGTCCAAGCAGGCAAGAGCTTGCTATCATCTTCCCACTTTAGCTTTAATTTTTACCCCTTTATTTGAACCCCTTTTTTCCCTGCAAAGTACGCCGTGCAACTGAAATCCATCAAACTTTCCGGCTTTAAGTCTTTCGTAGACCCAACCCATTTTGAAATGCCTGGCCAACTCATTGGTGTCGTGGGTCCTAACGGTTGCGGAAAGTCGAACATTATTGACGCCGTCCGCTGGGTTTTGGGAGAGTCCCGCGCCAGTGAGTTGCGTGGCGAATCGATGCAGGACGTTATTTTTAATGGTTCTGGTTTGCGTAAGCCATCTGGGCGCGCTAGTGTTGAACTCATTTTTGATAACACTGAAGGGCGCGCTCAAGGCCAGTGGAGTGCTTTTACAGAATTGGGTATTAAACGCGTTTTAACTCGCGATGGAAATTCAAGTTACTACGTGAATAACCAAGTAGTACGTCGTAAAGATATTCAAGATATTTTCTTGGGCACCGGTATGGGTCCAAGAGGTTACGCCATTATTGGTCAAGGTACGATCAACCGCATTTTGGAAGCAAAGCCAGAAGAGTTGCGTGTGTTTTTGGAAGAGGCCGCTGGTGTTTCAAAATATAAAGAGCGTCGCAAAGAAACCGCCTCACGTTTAGAAGACACGGTAGAAAATTTAACGCGCGTTGAAGATATCTTGCGTGAACTCGATCAACAGTTAACACGCTTAGAAAAACAAGCCACTGTTGCTGAGCGTCATGCTGAGCTTTCTACACAGATGAAGTCCCAGCAACAACTGCTTTGGTTTGTGCGCCAGACCGAGGCGGGTAAAGAGCAAGAGCGTCATGCTAACGGTATTCGCGATACGCAAGTTGGCCTGGAAGAACAGACAGCTAAGCTACGCCATGTCGAGGCTGAACTAGAAACTATGCGTACACAACAGTACGCATTACAAGATAAAGTTTCTCAAGCGCAAGGTGATTTATATCAAACCAATTCTGATGTGAGTCAGGTTGAGGCACAGATTCTTTATGTGCAAGAGGCGCGTCAACGTTTGCAGCAGCAAACTCAGGATCTACAAGCGCAGTTACAGCGCTGGACCGTGCAAGAAACAGATGCAGCACAAGCGCAGCGTACTACTGAGCATGAGTTGTCTTTAGCCGCTGAAAAAGAACAAACACTCTTAGCCGATTTAAATGGTTTGCAAGAGCAAATGCCAAGTCGTGAAGAGGCTTATCAAAATGCCTCACGCGAACTCAATAGCGCACGTGATTCAGTTGCATCTATTGAGCAACGTTTAGCCAGTTTGGGTGAACGTCTTCGTTCAATGTCAGCTCAATCGGATGAATTGAAGGGGCGCGAAACTCGCCTTGTTGGTGAATTCGATGGCTTACGCCGTCCTGATGCTGAAGCTTTACAAACAGCAATTGATCGTCAGGTCATGGCCGCCCGCAAAGTGGAGGAGGCTAAGCAGCGCGCTGTTGAAACCCAACAACGCGTTCCGGCTGCTGATGAAGCCCGTAATACTGCGCAACAACAGATTCAAATGGCCAATCAAGATCTTGCTCAAACTGAAGCCAAGTTGACGGCATTGACTGCCTTGCAGGCAAGCGTGCAAGCTCAAGGGAAGATTGGGCCTTGGCTTGAAAGCAAGGGCCTTAAAGAAAGCAAGCGCCTCTGGCAAGAACTTAAAGTAGAGAGTGGCTGGGAAACTGCGCTGGAATCCGTACTGCGTGAGCGTTTGGCTGCTGTGACTGCAAAGAGTGTGCAAGAAACATTGGCCCTGGCTAATGATGCGCCCCCAAGCCGTTTAGCAATTTTGCTTGCAGAAGAAATTACGCCAGCACATACTTCTGCTCCAGCGGACTTCACACCATTATTGAGTCGCGTGCAAAGTGCAGGCGCTGCAAGATTGACCTCTGTTCTTCAAGAGTGGCTAGACAAGATCTACATTGCTAGCAGTCTTGAAGATGCTTTGCATCGCCGTGAAAAATTACCAGCTGGTGGCGCATTCGTTACCCAGCAAGGTCATTTGGTGAGTCGTGTTGGCGTACAACTATATGCAGCCGATTCTGAGCAAGCTGGTATGTTGGCGCGTGCTCAAGAGATGGAAAGTCTCGAGAAGCAATTGCGCGCACAACAACTCATGCAAAGTGAACTCAAGGGTGAGTTGGATCAATGTGTTGCTAACTATCAAGCAGCTCACCAAGCAGCAGAACATGCTCGTGAGAATGCAGAACATGCTGTTCAGGAATCGCACGGCTTTGAAGTGGAAAGAATGCAATTAACTCAAGCTGAAGAGCAATACAGTCAACGTGCAGCACAGATTCAGAGTGAGTTAAGCGAGTTGCGCCAACAGATGGAGCAAGTGAGTCAGACCCAAGAGCAGTCTGCTGCTGAGTTGCTTGAATCAGAAGAATCTAAAGAAGGCTTGCAAGAAGCTTTGCAAGTAGCGCAAGAAAAATTAGAGCGCTCTACTGAAGAGCGCGATCGTTTGCGTGAGTCACTCCGTTCCGCTGAAATGGCTGCTCAAGAGGCGGCCTTTGCAACGCGTTCATTGCAGCAGCGCATCACTGATTTGCAACGTGATCAAAGTACTGCCCGAACTCAGATCATGGAAATTCAGGATAAGCATGATGCTGCCGCTCAAGAACTAGAAACTCTGAGCGACGAAGAGGCGCAAGATAAATTACAAGGTCTATTGCTAGCGCGCAGTGCACGTGAAGCTGCCTTAGCGAATGCTCGTACTGAGCAGGATGCTTTATTGCATCAATTGCGTGAAGCCGATGAGTCTCGTATGCAAGTTGAGCGCAGCCTACAGCCAATGCGTGACAAAGTGGTGGACTTGCAATTGCGTGAGCAGGCTGCCCGTTTGAACTTTGAGCAATTTGCCACATTGTTATCTGATGCAGAGGCTGACCTTACTGCACTTGAGGCAAATTTCAGTGCTGACTTAAAAGTTGGCGCATTGCAGAGCGAAGTCAATCGCTTGAATACTGAAATTCAGTCTTTAGGCCCAGTCAATATGGCTGCTTTGGATGAGTTATCAAGCTCTCGTGAACGCAAGCAGTTCTTGGATGCGCAGTCTGCCGACTTGAATGAAGCAATGCAGACTCTGACAGATGCGATCGCCAAAATCGATGCTGAAACACGTGATCTATTGCAGGGCACCTTTGACCAGGTCAATACCCACTTCGGTAAGCTCTTCCCTGAGTTATTCGGTGGTGGTCATGCTGAATTGGTAATGACTGGTGAAGAGATTTTGGATTCTGGCGTACAGGTAATGGCCCAGCCTCCTGGCAAGAAAAACAGTTCCATTTACCTCCTCTCTGGTGGTGAAAAAGCCTTGACTGCGATTGCCTTGGTATTCTCGCTCTTCCTCTTAAATCCAGCCCCATTCTGCTTGCTCGATGAGGTGGACGCTCCATTAGATGATGCAAATACCTTGCGTTATGCACAGCTAGTAGCCAAAATGTCAGATAAGACACAGTTTTTGTTTATCTCACATAACAAGATCACTATGGAAATCGCACATCAATTGATTGGTGTCACGATGCAAGAGCAGGGCGTATCCCGCATTGTTGCGGTAGACATCTCTTCTGCTGTTTCAATGGTGGAGGCCGCCTAAGTGTACATAGAACAAATCATGACGATGTTGGGTTTGTCTGATTTGCAATTAGCACTGGCTGTTATTGGGCTATTAATTCTGATAGCAGTCGCGGTTCTGAATATTAAGTATGCTCGTGCTCGTCGTAAGGCAAAAGAGCTCAGTGAATATTCTGTAGATGATCGCTTTGGAAAAGAGCCTAGATTTGGTCAAGGCTTTGCTGATGGCGATGCAGGGCGTACTGAGCCCAGCTTCGGCGAAGCATTAACAACTATTCCAGCCCCAGAAAAGTTTGCGATTGATCCGCGGATTGATTGTGTCATCACACTGCGCTTTGATGAGGCCATTAGCGGCTCAGAAATTCTAGAAGAAATTAATGCCTGGACTGATCTTCAGGCGCAATCAACTGCACGCTGGATGTGTGAAGGCTTAAATGCTAATCTAGATGTTGCTGAAGACTGGGAAGAGCTTCATCCTGACTCTACATATTCTGATTTACAGCTAGCTATTCAGCTAGCAAGCCGCAAAGGCGCTATCGGCGTTCTAGAGCTATCCGATTTTTGTTCTCGTGCCCAAGCGCTTGCTGAGACTTTGGGTTCACAAATCGATATGCCCAGCGTGAGCGCGATGTTGGAAAGTGCTAATGAATTAGATGTCATGGCTGCTGAAAGCGATATTCAATTGAGTATCAATGTGCTCTTTGATGAGCCGTGTCCATGGGGTAACTTTGATGCGCTCATGCGTCAACGTGGATTTAAGTTATCTCGTAATGGCCGCCAATATGAATATCTCAGCAAAGGCGTAGTGCTTTTTAGTAGCACTGATTTTGATCCAAATAAATCGGTAACTCAGGTGACCTTATTGCTTGAAGTTCCCTTGGTGCCACAAGAAGAGCGCGCATTTGAAAGAATGCTCTCTGAAGGCGTGGAGATTGCACAAGCTGCCCATGGCCGCTTAGTGGATGACAATGGTATCAATTTGAGTGAGGCTGCGGTCATCAGCATTCGTCAGCATCTCGATGTTCTCTATGCCAATCTTGAGAAATCTGGCGTTCCAGCTGGATCTTCTACAGCTAGCAGACTATTTAGCTAGGAAATCACGTTGTCGTCCACTAGTCCGACAAATTTAGCGGAGCGTTACGCATTCTTACAAGCCGAGCTTGCGCGCTTAGAGCATGCCTATTACGTTTTAGATAATCCGCTTCTTCCTGATATTGAATACGACCGTCTCTATAGAGAGTTAATTAATATTGAGGCCGCTCATCCCGAGTGGATTACCCCAGAATCCCTGTCTCAGCGGGTAGGCGGAGCGGCATTAAAGGGGTTTGATTCTGTTGCTCATGCAGTGCCAATGCTTTCTTTAAATAATGCATTTGAAGATAGTGAGTTGATTGCCTTTGATCGTCGTTGTCGTGAGGCTCTTCATGTTGATCATGTGGCTTATGCGGGTGAATTAAAGTTTGATGGCCTGGCAATCTCTCTTCGCTATGAAAATGGCTCACTGGCAACGGCGGCAACCCGAGGCGATGGCGCCAGCGGTGAAGATGTCACTGCCAATATCAAAACGATTCGCGCTATCCCACTCAAGCTCACGGGCAAGAATATTCCGAAAGTTCTAGAAGTGCGTGGAGAAGTCTTTATGTACCTCAAAGACTTCGAGAAGATGAATCGACAAGCTGCAGAGTTGGGTGAGAAAGAATTCGCCAACCCACGTAATGCAGCGGCAGGTAGTCTTCGTCAATTGGATTCGAAGATCACTGCTAAACGGCCGCTTTCTTTCTTTGCTTATGGCTTGGGTGCTCTAGAGCCTCAGTTATGGTTACCTAAAACGCATGAAGAATTGCTCAATACTTACGCTGAACTAGGCTTACCAGTGTGCTCGGAGCGCAGAGTGCTGCATTCTGTAGAGGAGATCTTGGCGTTCTATAACGAAGTAGGGGCCAAGAGGGATTCATTGCCGTATGACATTGATGGTGTGGTCTATAAGGTGAACTCATTTGCTGAGCAGGCTAAGTTAGGTTTTGTTTCGAGAGCCCCCAGATTTGCCTTAGCTCATAAGTACCCAGCACAAGAAGCTCTAACCACCGTTCTTGGCATTGATGTCCAAGTGGGGCGCACGGGCGCTATTACGCCCGTTGCTAGATTGGCACCAGTAGAAGTTGGTGGCGTCACCGTTACCAATGCCACACTCCATAATGAGGATGAAGTCAAACGCAAGGACGTACGTATTGGCGATACGGTATCAGTGCGTAGAGCAGGTGATGTCATTCCGGAAGTGGTTTCTGTGATTAAGGATCGACGTCCAGCCAATGCAACAGAATTTGTGATGCCCACAAACTGTCCGGTATGTGATTCCCATATCGAGCGCTTAGCGGATGAAGCAGTTGCGCGTTGTAGTGGCGGATTATTCTGTGGTGCGCAGCGCAAGCAGGCCTTGATTCACTTTGCCCACAGAAGGGCGCTTGATATTGAAGGTCTCGGAGAGAAAATTGTCGATCAGTTGGTTGATCACAACCTTGTTAGAACTCCTGCAGATCTATACAGGTTAGGCTTCACAGCGCTAGCTAACCTAGAGCGTATGGGTGAGAAGTCTGCAGACAATCTCATTCAGGCAATTAATCAATCCAGAAACACTACCTTAGCGAGATTTATCTTTGCATTGGGTATCCGTCATGTGGGCGAGACTACTGCTAAGGATTTAGCGAATCACTATCAATCGATGCATGCCTTAATGGATGCAAATCTTGAAGATCTGCTCACAGTAAAAGATGTGGGCCCCGTTGTTGCAGATTCCATCACCAGCTTCATGCAAGAAGCACATAACCGCGAAGTCATTGAGCAACTCTTAGCTTCTGGAATGCAACTTATTGTAGAAGCAAAAGTTATTAGTGCAGCGGTTGCAGGCAAGACCTTTGTACTGACGGGCACATTCCCAACGATGACAAGGGATGAGGCAAAAGATCTCCTTGAAAAAGCGGGTGCAAAAGTAGCTGGATCGGTTTCCAAGAAAACAGATTATGTTGTTGCCGGTACAGATGCTGGTAGCAAGCTAACTAAGGCCGAAGAACTGGGTGTGCCAGTGATTGATGAATCTACAATGCTGAATTTATTGAAGTAAAAGAAATTCATACGCACAAATTATTGTGCGTATGTCAGTAGTTTCTTACTCAAAAATCAGGTGGCAGTTTTTAGCAGCCCTCATTAAGATTTTCTGTTTGAAAGTCTTCCATGCAGAAATATCCTGGATTTTTTAGTTCAATTATTAGTCCAAATAGATACAGAAATGTAGATAGCGTGCTTGTAGTGATGCACACAAATGTTGAATTTCTGAATTTCTTAACCGCATTAGCTGGAGTTGCTAGGATAGCTGGAGTTATACCTAAGGCAAGTTCCAAAAAATTTGCTAACTTAGATGCCTTGAAAAAACAATATCCCGTCTTTGATGTTGATCGAAGTGAGATACTGGCTAGCCCCGATCAATTTATTAATGCAATTGATCGTTTAATCAAGAATGAGCGATTCGCCATAATAGATATGGGCGGTTATTTTTCTCATGTCGCCTTAGACCTTACAAAAATATTCGATAAGCAAATTGTTGGTATTGTTGAAGACACTGAGAATGGTCATCAGAAATATGATGCTCTGATTAAGCAGAGGCGTTCTAATGAAAATCTGGTTCCCGTAATATCTGTAGCTCGTAGCCCCCTTAAAGAGCCTGAAGATTCATTGGTTGGGCAGGCAATTGTTTTTTCTGCCGAAGCGATTATGCGCACCCAGGGATTAATTCTCCTTGGGAAGCGCGTTGGCGTCATTGGATTTGGAAAGATTGGAAGATCCATTGCATTTTCACTCTTATCAAGAGGGGCCAGGGTTGATGTCTTTGATACAAACCCAATTCTGCTTGCTTCAGCCCTATCTCTTGGTTTCCATACGTCGCCTAGATCAGAATTTCTAAGATCAGCAGATGTTCTCTTCTGCGCTACTGGGAATAAATCATTATCAGTAGCCGATGAGGATTTATTTAAGAGTGGCCTTCACATATTTTGCGCAACGTCGTCCGATGATGAGCTCTCAACATGTCTTCGATACAAGATTGATGCAGCTTCCGCATCATTGAGGACGTATTCCTGCAAGATCGATCTAAAGGATAAGTATGTGTATATCCACAATAAAGGTAACTCGGTAAATTTCGTTCATGGTGCTGTTGTGGACAGCTTTATTGAGTTGGTACAGGGAGAAATTATTTACTCAATTGGAAGTCTCTGTGACGCACCTCGAAACACAATTTCACATCTGCCAGAACCAGATAAAAGATTCATAGCCGAGAATTGGATATCACATCATCAGTACGCCTAGTGAGTCAGTTAATTGATGGTTGACTCTTTGCCAGTTTTGGCCTCGATTATCTCCACATTTAGTCGCGCTGGACTTAATGTAGTTGACCGTAGGCAATTTCAAAAAGAAAAAGCATGCCCTTTAGTAATTGGCTACTGGAACAATCTTTTGCCAGTATTTTTAATGCTTCCAATCATTCTTTTTACTCCAGCATTTGATAATTGCCTTAAGGATCTGCTGACTGTAGATCTGGTATTTATGTCGATCTTGATCCAGTGTGTAGCCTATTCTTTTTCTTTTGCGTTTAAGCGCCTGAGAGTGACAGATGTGGCTGTTTTATCAAAAGCTGCTGATGTTACGGTTCCAATAGCATTGGCATTTTTAGGTTTTTATTCAATCTCCTATATATCCTTTTTATTTTTGTCGACAATATTGGTTTTATTTATTTTCTCGACTGGGTTTGATGTTTTTAGAAAGACCTATAAATCTGCAGTCGTCTTAGTTTTAATGCTTACTACTCAAGGGGTTTGCGCATACTTTTTTGGGTTGAACACAACGCATGACAGGGAGTTTTGGAGCTTATTATCGGCAGCCTTCTCTGTTTTATTTTGGAGGTTTATTTTTTCTGGTGTTTTTCTGATTTATGGGCGAGGCCTTTCTTGGGTTTACTTCTTTCCAAAAGAGTTTCTCTCGCACGGTGGATTTTATTTTCGAGGTTCTCTAACTTTAGTGACGCAGGTTACGTTTGTTCTTGCAATTACAGCAAAGAATTTGATGATTGTTTGGCCAATACTAAATGCAACTGGTTTTTTAGGAGCGCTTTTTGCTTATTTATTTCTTGGGGAAAAATTAAGACCAAAAGATTTTTTGACCCTGTAAATAAATTTGTGTAAGTTCCCTCGGCCAATTAACCTTCACAGAAGGATAGCCACATGGAACATCACACAATGGATCGTAGTAAATTACAAGCCTTAGCCAACGAACTAGCCAAGGA